>JBAVVB010000178.1:0-2114 GCA_049697075.1 Nitrosotalea sp. | reverse complement strand
GAAAAGATCTGTCAAAGTAAAGGAATATGGTTCTGCCACTGTAAAACATCTGAACAAAAATGAGCTAATGGAACTTATGAAGAAACTTAAATGGATTACTTGATTTTATATGTATTCTGTAAGTATGTATATTTTTTCACGTTAGGTTTTTTCTTTCATGCCCATGTATGATTTTAGTATGGAACCTGAAACAGATTTTGGTAATATTCTAAACATGACATCTCTTAGCATGTGACGACTTCTTGAGGCCAATGGCTTGGTCTTTTGATATTCTTTTATGGCTTTTTCGTATTTTGTTAGCTCTTCTGGGGGAATCTTGTCTAGTATGAATTTTCGTATCTTATTGGTTTGAGCTAAAGATATGGTTACTTTTTCCTTTGTAAGTTGTTTTTGGTGTACTCTGTATTTTGCTAATGTTTTTGGTATTAGATGCAGTCTACACTTGTGTAAAACACAATATCTTAACCAAAATTCATAGTCTTCCTTGTAACCAATTGTTTCATTGAAAGCGCCATATCTCTGAATTTCTGATCTATGGATCAAACTAGTCGTTCCATTTCCAAAATAATGATCAAGCAAAATTACACCTTGTTGAAAAGTCTCTAGTTGGTTGTAGTTTGGTTCTGTGAATTTTTCAACCACGTCTCCGTCTGAATTTATGATGTCATAATTTGAATAAAATATCGTACTTTCCTTGTTTTCTACCTTTGAAGACTCTAAGATCATCTCTTCTAAAGCATTTGGGTATAGTATATCATCTGCACTCAACCACTTGAACCATTCGCCAGACATGCTCTTTATTCCTAGATTTAATGCAGATGCTGTACCGCCATTTTTCTTTGTAATCGTCATTATTTTATCTGAATATTTTTTCAGTATTTCAGGTGAATGATCTGTAGATCCATCATATACAGCAATGATTTCTATATTGCTATATGTTTGGTTTAGAGCTGAATTGATACATTCTTCTAAGAATCCTTGTGCGTTATACACAGGAATAACTATTGAAACTTTATCATTCTGTTGATTCAATAAATATCTTTTATCTAGGGGTTATTTTTGGTTAATTGTTAATTGATATACAGGTAAGAGATAGAAAAGTCATGGTCAAAAGAATTGCATTTCGAGCTTGGTTCTATTTTAGGCAGGGTTGGGCTCAATATTTTGCATTTCTATTTGCAGCCGTGAACACTATGACTGTAACATACTATCTGGCAATCAAGGACGTTCCAGTTCTGAAAGATATATTTTTCGCATTTTGGGTATACCTTGTTTTCGTATCAGGAGTTGGTATTCCAATACTAGTCGGCGTCGGATATTTTCATTATAAAAAAAGTAGAGCATATCATGCAGAAGCAGACATAACCACAGAATCCAATCCATATTATTACAAACTTCCTCCAGGTTATTGGAGAGAAGTAATTATGCCAACAAATCTGATTGTCACAACTCTCCTCATGAAGATAACAAAAAACGAAAAATTAACAGAAGAGGAATTAAAAAAAATACAAGACATTCAAGAAAAAATGGATACTCTCATAAAAGGAGGACTCATAGGTACGGAGAGTAGTAAATTTTTGTCAGATAAGAAAGATCAATAGCAATTCTATCTATGATGTAATATTTCTTCCAATAGAGCTAAAATCGCTATGAGTTAAATTCTCAATAATTGATAACGTCTTAAAAATAAATTTATATTTCATTTTTGCATGATGGGTCTTTTTCTTAATTGATTCCTCAAAGACTTCTTTCCATTGCTGAACCGTTTTTTTGTTGTCAAATATTTTTTTTACCCACGTATTTTGCGTCATAGCTAGATACTCTCTAAATTCTTTATCTAAAACTATTTTGTCTATATATACAGCTATTTCTTTAGGATCATTACTTTCTTTGTAAAAAGGATCATTTTCAGAAAAATTTTCTGGTGAATAACAAAATATTGGTTTATTACACAAGGCAGCCTCTCTTTCAGTAGATCCACAACTTGTCATTGATATCTGTCCAAGTAAGGCATCCATTGATACCAAATATGATGGCATGTCTTTACGTTTGATTTTTGGAATTATTTCTATCTTGGATGGTTTTGTTTTTAAAATCTTAGCGTAATAATCACC
>JBAVVB010000177.1:0-1608 GCA_049697075.1 Nitrosotalea sp. | reverse complement strand
TTACTCTGTTATGGAAAGAGCAGGCATAAATTCTGGTAAGGGTGGGTTTTTTCCGTCACCAGAAAACATGTTCGACGAAGTATCAGAAAAAGAAACAATTGATCCTGGGAATGCATATACATTTTCTCATACTACATCATCATCTCAGGTACCACTGATGTGGGGTCTTTACATGACAGATTACAAACCAGATGACAACGTTGCAGTAAATGTTACCAATATCTTCGGTGACAAGTTTGGTTCTTTTGAAGAAGGAGAGCCAATATTCATCAAGTCATTCATGATACCAAAGGTGGATACATACAGCTTCAATGTGGAAAACACGGGTAACGCGTCAGTAACAGTAGAGGCCATGTTTACGGAAGATCCAGAAAAGTCAAAGGCACTAACTGATCCAAATTCGTCATTTAATCAAAATATAGTGCCTCTTGCAGCTGCAGGCTTTATGTTGATAATTGGTATAATTGCAATTATAGCTGGAATAATACTTGGCGTAATAGACTGGAAAAAGAACAGGAATCAGTCTAGGTATATCTAGAATTCTATTACTTCGAGTTTACCGTACTTGCCTACGTTAAGAGAATTTTCTCCTCTAAATGTAGAGATGTATCCATTTTCAATTCTGATTTTTGAACCCTGTTTTACCATCTTGATCTGTGCATCCCATAAGGTAAGCTTGATCTCCCCGGTGTCATCTTTTAGCATTGCATCTGCAACTTGAGCCTGTCCACCCATCTTGAGGTTTACAGTTCTTGGTTCGCCTATACTGCTTATGACTCCCTCAACAGGTTCTAACTTGTTTTGTGGTTTGTTAAGTTGACCTATGTTTGGCATTTAATGAAATTTTTCGGGTTCAAATAATAAGTGTTTTGATATAAAAGATCTGCTAAGGCATCAACAATCTCTTGGGCATTGGTACGTTAGTAAATGTCCTTACTGATTATCTCCTGAATTTTAATTGAGATCTCTGTCACTTTATACGGTTCCATGTTAGGTTCACACGTTACATAAATCAGCCCATATGAAATGTAAAATATCAATAAATGAATTTTCTCCCTCACTAAATGTATCATACTTGTTTTTCCTAGAGTTCCATCAAATACATCAAACATTTGTTTTAACAAAAACAAGTCATAAGAGATACGCGCCTTTTGCTCTGTGTCATGTAGAGCAATCTTGTTTTCCTTCATCTTGGATAGGATTATTTTTCCTTTATTATCTATAATTCCTACATGGCGCATGGCACCGTCTATTGCCAAAATTTTATTTACAATGTCTGGAAAACTGGTAATCTTCCGTCCCCGACCATCCAACCAATGGGTTTGTTTTTAACTATTTCTAATATTTGAATAAATGATGCATAATCATGAAGAATATGCACTCCATACCAGGACGATCATTGTTATTATGAAAGCCCCAAAAATAGAGCCCATTACAATCGTCAATACTTTTTTCCTACTCATTTTGGTTACTCTTGGTCGTGCTTTAATTAACATATTATTCATTCTATCGGGGAACGCTGATACCTATTTGCAAGCCACGAATACAGTGATTAGATTTTAAATAACCATCAATAAATCAAGACGACATGAGCGAACAACCAAGAAC
>JBAVVB010000176.1:0-5556 GCA_049697075.1 Nitrosotalea sp. | reverse complement strand
TATTTCATTTCCATGTTTCACAACAGATGATGTCACACGCCTAATCTGACCTGGCACACAATCCATCATGAAGAAAACTTGATATTTGTAAAATGACAATTACAATCTTACACGTTTGTTTTCTTGTCTATGATTTTATAATGTAAACTTGAACTGGCATTATTGGCCCAAACCACATATCATGCTAGAATTCGGCTCACTCCCATCACGCATGCCCCAATCAACATAAACCATGATGCCAGAACTAAAATTGTTAGGGAAGAAATGAATAGTTCTGGATCGTGCGTTACAGCCCCATCATATGTTATAGCTAACAGTATGGCAAATGAGGCAAATGCTAGAGTCCAATTGTTTATTTTTTTCATTATAATTTCAAGCTATGCACTATGTTGTGGGCGTACCTGGCCTTGCAGCAAGTGTCACAATAATGTCGATAATCTTGCCTCCTCTGTTTATCTCAAGTGTCATCTTGTCTCCAACTGATTTATTCGAGTCTTGATAGTCTATGATATCGTAGATTGTTCTTACTTTATGACCATCTACGCCGATTATGATGTCGCCGCCATGCGGAATGTTGTTTTCATCAAGTGTGGCAGCCTGTATGCCAGCTTTATCTGCTGGACTTCCTTGAAGTACGTTCATCACCATAACTCCATAATAGTCTCTTGGCAAGTTATTTGCAAGAGCCAAGTCGGCATCCATGTTTCTTCCTTCAACTCCAAGCCAAGGGTGCTGGTATGTTCCATTTTCGATAAGGATTGGAACTATTCTTGCTATCTGATTCGATGGAATTACAAAACCAATGCCTGAAAAATCCCCACTGTCAGTCTGTATCGCAGTGTTCATTCCTATGACATGACCGTACATGTCAAGGAGTGGACCGCCAGAGTTTCCTGAATTAATTGCAGCGTCAGTCTGTATAACATCTGGAATTGAAAATCCTCCTGTTGAGGAATCGGAAAGGGAGCGCCCAATTGCGCTAATTATTCCATGGGTCAGGGTCTGAGTTAGACCAAAGGGATTTCCAATCGCGGCAACATATTGTCCTATCTGAAGATTTGAAGAATTTCCAAATTGCAATGGGATGATTTTCTCATAGGTAAAGTTATCTGTAATATTTAGAACTGCAATGTCATTATACTGATCCGTGCCAATTACCTTGGCGGCATATGTATTTCCATCTGCAAATGTAACATAGACTGTCTGAGTTCCAGATACCACGTGATAGTTTGTAATAATGTGACCTTCTGCATCATAGATAAAACCAGATCCAAGCCTTGTAGATTGGCCTTCCGATGGGGCGCCATTTATTATAACAAGTGAGTCGGGATTGGATACCGTACTTTTGATCTCCACTACCGAATTTCTAGCCTGTTGGAATAATTCGGGGAGAGAAAGTTCTTGCTGTGAGGACGAAGATTGCGATTGTATCCCATAGTTGCTGTCGTAATTTTGATTTTGAACTTGTGCAAATACATTACGGGTTATGCGAATGGGAGAAAGTTTGTGAAAAATCTGTACATAAGTTGAAACAGAAAAATAATTTATGGCAGCAACAGAGACAAAAAGAAATACTACACTGGCACCTGCTATGACGAGATTCTTTCTCACGACGAATCATTATTTTATTTGCTATTTATTGGCTGATGAACAAAGTTAATCTTGTTTTATTATTAAAGATTTACTTGTCTCTTAACATAACATATCCTGATGACTTGATAGTCTTAAAAGATCTTTAATTGATTTTGGTTATGCTATCGTCTGTGTTATTTTCTTTAGTATCTCATTTTCTATATGTATTGTCCAGAGCATCTCCGGAATGTCAACTGCTAGAAATAGCTCCTACAAGAGTAATGTCTCTGCTGTCGTGACAGCAATATTTTGTATCCATTTGCCAATTCCAATATGGATGGCAAAGTTGTTTGGGTCTCCACTAATCATTATGGTAACGCTCTGTCTGCAGTAATGATATCTCTGAGAATGCCTGCCTTCTTTGCCTGGATGATTGTTCCCACCTGTTTACTTTTACAAAACCAGAGTAATCGTGAATATGAAACTGCAATAAAAAATATCTTGCAAAATCAAGAACGATTCTAGCAATATTTTGCGATCATTTAAATGCATTAATCTAGTAATAATGAGAATTACCATGACATAGAAATAGTGTCAATGGATAGCGTATAACACCCGAGAATTTATGATATTACAAGATTGGTGGTTCACCACTCTTATGGGAATAAAGGAACCTATCAGACCTCCACTAAAAGGAGACATAAAGACAGATGTCTTGGTTGTAGGTGCAGGTGCGTCAGGCCTTGCAGCTGCGCTCAGACTCGCAAGTTCTGGAAGGAAAGTCGTTTTAATTGACAAAAATATCTGTGGCGGTAGTTCAACAGGTAAGAGTGCAGGTTTTCTGACTCCGGACAGCGAGCTTGAATTATCCCAACTGCTACGCAAGTACGGTACCACAGGTGCAAAGGATTTGTGGGAAGTGGCTGCAAAAGGAGTAGAAATAATGGCATCCAATATCAAAGAGCACAAGATAGAGTGTGATCTTCAGTTGCAGGACTGCCTTTTCATAGGAAAAGGTGCAAGCGGGTGGAAAGATGTCCAAGAAGAGGTAGAGGCACGCAAGAAGCTTGGATACTCTAGCACATTATACACAGAATCAGAGGTCCCTTCCGTTCTTGGTTCAAGGGCATACTCTGGAGCAATTCGATACACTGGAACATATGGAGTAAATCCGCTTCTTTACGCGCAGGGAATAAAGGAAATTCTCTTAGACAAGGGCGTAGAGATCTACGAATCCTCCGAAGTGCTCTCCTATGATGACCATACGGTACACACACATCTTGGATCTGCCACTGCAGACGAGATCATCTTTTGCATTGACAAGCCAAAACAAGAGATAACAAAGTATTGTGAGGATGTATATCACGCGCAGACTTTTCTCTCTATCAGCGAACCGTTAGGAGATGATGACATTACGAATCTTTTCCCCCAAGGCCCACTACAATGCTGGGATTCTGATCTTATCTATACCTACTTTCGACTAACTGGCACCAAGCGATTGCTGGTTGGGGGAGGGGATACGCTAACGACATATGCAAAAAATGACACCACAACCCCTCGAGTCATAAATCGAGTGATAAACAATTTGAAGGAAAAGATTCCCTCAATTAGGAATTTGAGATTCATTCAGTATTGGCAGGGGCGCATAGACATGACAAGTGATCTTATTCCAACTGTACTAAGAGATCCTGCTAGACCGTGGACTCATTTTGTGTTGGGGTGCGTTGGACTGCCATGGGCTACATTTTGTGGAGATTTTGTCGCAAGAAATGTGCTTGACAACAAGGGACTTGACAATGAAAAGTTTTACCGGTATTTCTCAGATGATAGAAAATTTCTCATACCAACAGGAATGGAAAAAATTCTGGGCAAGCAGCTAGTCTTCACAATCAATAATGCATGGGCCAAGTACAGACAAAAAGATGCGCCAGAAAACTAATGTTAATTGAGATATCCTTCCAAGTACAGGTAGACTTGGAAGGTGGGTCATAAAGATTAGTCTCTACAATAGAGACGACCTGTAAGGTTAGTATTTTTTGAAAATAGGTTCACCGTACCAGATAGCGTACAGTTCGTCTGAATCTCAAGAATGGTTGTATCTCCATGCGCGGAAACTAGCATATCCTTACACCAATAATAGGATCTTTGAACCGTTTTACGTGAACGCCTTCTTTTGGAAAGATTATCACTCTATGCTGACATTTGTTATCTTTTCCAAGAAACACGTATCTGGTTATAACATTTTGTTCTTTTGAATCATAGTACTTGCATTACGCATGTGGGCCATGTGCAATGCGTGACTAGATCCATAGGCCGCCCAAGCCACCAGAACCAAAGCCACCGTAACCCATTCCCATCCCATACATCCCCATTCCGCCTCCTCCAAGCATTCCCATCATAAGCATAGAATTCATCATAGAGCCTTGGGCCTGCGGTTGATGCATTTGTTGGTTATGTTGATTTAGATCCTCATCTGATTTGAAGAGTAATCCATCCAAGTTACAAATTTTTAATGAAGAATCTATCTTGTTAACTATCTGCTCCCACATCTTCTCTTCAAACTTGTGTGCAGAATGCAAGTCAGCTGCTGTGGCTATGCCAAGTGTTGCAAGTCCCTCAATGGCAGGGATGGCAATATCTCTTCCCCAGATACCTGCGTGCAGCTGAACCTCAAACTTTCCTTTGGTGCCAGCAATGATAACATCAACATCTCTAACTCTTCCCATGATTATTCTTTCAGTACTTGACTTTCTTGCATGCAGATCCAGTAGCCCATCCTTTGAATCATCTGCCACAATCTTAAATCCTTGGGACTGTAAGAGATCTTTAACATGGGAATAAACGTCCTTGGGATCTATATCTTTTTCAACAAATCCATGTCTTCGCATTCTTATTCCTCATCTCTGCGATCTTCTTCCAACTATTAAGTCTCGTGATCATTCTCAGTATTCATGATTGGTTAGTTACATTTCTCATCTTTCCAGTGAGATTTTATGTACAATCACAAACTGACAATAGTCAGAAGAAATGAGCGGTAAAAACAAAGAACTGACAACAGAACATTTCGAACAATTGTCAGTCGAAGATACGATTAAACAATTAGACACCAATATCTCTTCCGGTCTATCCTTAGAAGATGCAGAGAGACGAATTTCAAGATACGGGCATAACGAAATTGAAGAGAAACACCAAAACTCATTGATTAAATTCTTCAAAAAATTTTGGGGTGTTACTGCATGGATGCTTGAATTAATCATTGTACTTAGCTGGTATCTTGGCAAGTTCCTTAACTTATACATAATATCTGCACTCCTTGTTTTTAATGCAGTTTTGGGATTTGCTCAAGAAGAAAAGGCAAATGCGGCTGTCGAGTCCCTCAGAAAGAGACTACAGATAAGTGTCAGAGTATTACGTGATGGCAAGTGGCAGGTTATGCCTGCAAGGGATCTGGTTCCTGGCGACATTATCAGGATGAGGTCAGGAGATTTTGTTCCAGCTGATGCCAAGATTATTCAAGGTGACGTGGAAGTTGACAAATCTGCACTGACTGGCGAGTCTTTGCCTGTCACCGAAAGTACTGGCAGTTTACTGTACTCAGGATCGGTTATCAGAAAAGGAGAATCAAGTTGTGTTGTAGTTTCAACTGGCCTGAGAACATATTTTGGAAAAACGGTACAGTTGGTTCAGATAGCAAAACCAAAAATTCATTCGGAAGAATTTACGTCCAAGATTGTTAAACTTCTTTTGGTCATGGCGGGCTCGCTGATTGCCGTCCTGTTTGTTTCTTCAGCCTTTAAAGGCACGTTCATCTCGATACTACCATTATCCATAACCCTTCTTGTTTCCGCAGTGCCAGTTGCCTTGCCTGTCATGTTCTCAATAACTATGGCGTTAGGGTCGCTAGAACTTGCAAAGAAGGGGGTTCTGGTAACTAGGCTTAGTGCTTCGGATGATGCTGCCATGATGTCTGTTCTCTGTGTTGAT
>JBAVVB010000175.1:0-10916 GCA_049697075.1 Nitrosotalea sp. | reverse complement strand
ACGCACGCTAGTGCAATTTTTTGGATAGAAAAAACTTTGAGATCAATCCATTAATCAAAGACTACAAAACCTATATTGATTCAATAAATCAAGCACTTAAAAAAGAACTAGAACTTTATTCTGCTTCAGAATTTTTTGAGCCTTTGCAATATGCACTTGAGGGAGGAAAAAGAATAAGACCCATCATTCTTGTCTTGGCTGCTGAAAGTGTTGGCAAGTGTAACGAACATGCTTTCATCGCTGCTTGCGCAGTAGAACTATTACACACTGAATCCGTAATTCACGACGATATAATCGATAATGAGATTCTAAGGAGACGAAAGGATCCGTTCCACATCAAGTATGGATACAACACAAGTATAATGACTGGCGATTTTGTTCTTGGATTGATTTTGAACATATCCTCACGTCTTGACAACTCACGAATAGCAAGAGAACTTGCAAATACTGCCATGATGATGAGCGATGGTGAGATGATAGAAACGAGACTAGAGACAAGCGAGGATATCACCTTTGATGACTATCTCAAAGTCATTGAATACAAGACTGCAACTGCATTTGAAGCAGCAACAAAGATTGGCGCCATCCTAGGAGGCGGTAATGAGGAGCAGATCATGGCATTTGCAGAATATGGCAAGAACATGGGAATTGCCTACCAAATTCGTGATGATTTACAAGATTGGAATAATGAGGATAAGTTATTCAACACACTGATTAAGAAAAGCTCGGATCCACGTAATGTTTTTGATCATATGGACATGTTACTAAACAACTACTCAAAGAAAGCCAAGATAGCACTTAGGAAAATGGATGATGGTCCAGCAAGAAGAAGACTCGATAGTCTACTAGATCTTACTATGCTTAATGCATAGTAGAAAGATTTGCGAGAACTGGAACAGCTGATTTTGCAAACGCAATAAATGGATCTGGGTACACTCCAATTCCAACCATGAAGATTATTGAAAATATCATGACAGCTATTATGGATCTTGGTTCTTTTACTCTCTTTTCAGATTCGCCTTCTTCAAAGTACATCTTTCGTATTATCCAACCATAGTATGCAAGAGACAGTGCACTGTTTAGTACTCCTGCGACAGCCAAGTATGGAGCCCAAGGTATAGAGGAACCAGCATTTATCGCAGCTCCAAATAACATGAGCTTACTCCAAAATCCATTGAGGGGTGGAACTCCTGCCAAAGCTAAAAGCGATATGACTAGTCCAAGCGAAGTAATGGGCATTCGTTTTCCAAGTCCACGAAGCTTGTCAATGTGAGTGATAGATAGTGTAACGGCTATTCCTGCTACCGCTATGAACGCTGCAGCTTTCATGACAGCGTGATTTAGAATGTGAAACAGTGCAGCTGCAATACCAATTGCAGAAAATGGTGCAATACTCAAACCAATCAGAATGTACCCAGCATGGCTGATGCTAGAGTATGCAAGCATTCTTGAGATGTTCTTCTGCCTTATGGCTGCCAGGTTTCCCCAAGTCATAGTGACTATAGCTATTACAGCAAGGGCAAGGGACCAGTTGAGATTAAGGGCTATTGCGCCCATTACTATTACACGCAGGGCTGCGGCAAAGCCAGCTTTTTTCGTTCCTGCTGCAAGCAATGCAGCAATTGTGGGTGGTGCTCCCTCATACGTATCTGGAAGCCACATGTGGAAAGGCACCAGACCAATTTTGAATCCAAATCCAGCTATGAACATTCCAACTGCAAGTATGGCCAGTGGTACCATGTCTGGGCTTAGATGTGAAAAGCCAGCTATCACTTGTCCTATGTTGGTCGAACCCGTAAGACCGTATGCTATCGATATTCCCCAGATTATTATTCCTGAAGATAGGGCTCCAAATAGAAAGTATTTGATAGCTGCTTCATTTGAACTTGGATCTTTTTTGTTAAATCCAGCTAGGACATAAGTTGGAATACTCATCAATTCCCAGGCAACAAACAACATTACTAGATCAGTTGAATATGCAATCAACACCATTCCTATTGACGATAATATTATCAGGGAATAGTAGACAGCAGGATTTGCTTTTCCTCGCATGTAGCTGAATGAACCAACTGTTGTCATTACACTGACTATCAACATTGCAATTGCAAAGAAAGATCCAAACATGTCGTTTGAAAGCACACCTTTTGAGAAAATTGCGCCAGGTGTAACATGGTTTGAAATTATTTGATATACAACAAATGCAATTGCTGTACCTAGTGCGGCAAATGCAATTCCGCCATAAAGGGAATCATTCTTCTCTTTTCTTACTACACTAATTACTGGAATTATTACTCCGACGGCTCCGAGCATTAGAGTTAGAATGATTGGTGTTGAGGTAAAGTCCATCATATTTTTTCACCTAAATAAACAGTAGTAACACTACTACCAATATGCCAGCACCAAATACATACAAGTAAGACTGAGAAATTCCTGTTTGGGTAGATTGTAATATTCTCGCACCGCCTGCCATAGTTTTTTCAGGTATGAGGTTAAACCCTTCCATTACTTTATCTTCAAAGTAGCGATAGGCTCCTCTTGCAAGATACAACGGGCCTACAACAAATGTCCAGTTGATCAATGCGTCAAGATACCACCTGTTGAGGAAAAACTTGTGTATTGCGTAAAATACAATATTTGAATTTACAAATTTTGCAGGATCTGCAAATCGTCCAATGTAGAAAATATATCCTAGCACAAATCCAATCGCAAATGCGGAAAGAGAGGCGACTAGTGCAATGGGGTTAACACCCTCTAGAAATCCCCCAAGTAGTTGCGAGGATCCAGTAGCAACTGCTCCTACTTGAGACTGGATTCCAAATGTTGAGGATAGATATGCTGTGAAAATGCTGTGTAGTTTGCGTTCAAACGCCAAGCCCAGAACACCAACTGCAATCGTAAGAGCTGCTAGAATGCCATATGGAATCCACATCACAGGACTTGCTTCGTGTATATGGTATCCTTCCTTCTCCAAGTGCTCTACGTGTTTGCTCTTGTTACCAAAAAAGACTATTCCAATCATCCTAGTAGTGTAGAATGTTGTCATCACAGCAGTAATCACTGCCATGATAAATATTGGCATAGCCCAGGTGTTACCCGATTGATATACAGCTGCAAAAATGGCATCTTTACTCCAGAAACCTGATGTAATAAACGGAGCAGCCATTAATCCTAGTCCTGCTGCCCACATGAAGACATACGTCTTTGGCATGAGTCTTCGAAGTCCCCCCATGTCAGTCATAAATCTAGACCCAACTACATGCAGCAATGAACCTGCTGCCATGAACAAGGAAGCTTTGAACATTGCATGTGAAATAAGCTGGAAGAAACCTGCAGTATAACCATCGACAAATTGCCTTGAAAGTCCAGCTATGCCAAGGGCCATCATCATGTAACCAATTTGTGAGCCTGTTGAATATGCAAGCACTTTCTTTATTTCGGTTTGAACCATTCCTTGGGTAGCTAGCAGAAATGCCGTGATTGCTCCAACCCAGGTTATTACTTCGAAGAATTGATCCAAGCTGATGCCAGCTGCTGCCAAGGCAAAGAACAGTGGACCTAATCTTGCTACCAAAAATACACCGGCCTTTACCATTGTTGCTGCATGAATAAGTGCAGAAACTGGAGTAGGACCAGTCATTGCCTCAAGTAACCATTCGTTTAGTGGAAATTGTGCTGATTTGCCTATGGCTCCTCCAAATAACAAAATTGCAGCCGGGACCAACAGGTTTTGAGAAGACATGGTAGTTGCCCAAGCAGTATTTGCTGCCAATTCCTTAAATCCAAACGTTCCCGCAAATGCAAAGATTAGGAACATTCCGGCTAACATCATAACGTCTCCAACTTTGGTCATGATGAATGCCTTCATTCCCGCTTGAGTAGGAGAGTAGTAATCCAACAAGCCAAGGACTGTACGCCCTTCGATTCCTACATGATCCTTCTTTTTGTCCCTATACCAAAATCCTACTAACGCGTATGATGCAAGACCCACACCTTCCCATCCAAAGAAGAGTTGCAGGAAATTGTCTGATAACACAATTAGTTGCATAGAGCCAATGAAGAAAGACATCCAGAAAAAGAACCTCATCAGATCCTTGTCGCCTTTCATGTAACCCGTGCTGTATATGAAAATCAGAAGTGATATCCATGCAACTACGTTGGTCATTATTGCTGCTAATGGATCGGCCAATATGCCAGCTTTTAGTCCGATTGACGATATCCATGGAATTTGATTATGAATTTCTTGATTGTGTAATGCAAGTGGAATTAGCGTTGCAGCTGAAATAGCACTGACCAGAGCAAATGCTACTGCTACATATCCTGGAGATTTTTTTGATACCTTTGCTACAGCTGGTATTACCAACGCGCCAACAAATGGCAATATCCAAATTGCCCATACGTTTAACGCGCTAGCATTAAAACCAAGAGAGCTAAAATCCATGTTCTAAACTCCCACCAGTCCTTTCATGAACGGAATTATTTGATTGAAAAATATATCGGGATCTATTCCAATAACAACTGTAAATCCTGCCAATACCATCATTGGGCCTGTTACGTACCAGTTTGCTTCTTTAGTATTTTCAAGATGTGTTGGAAGTTTTCCAAGGAAGACTCTTTTTATCATCCACAAAGAATATGCCATGGTAATAACGGTCGCAATCAGTCCAAGCCCAAAGGAGATCATCCTAATTGTTGACCCTTCTTGAATTGCTGTCTGTAATGCACCATTGAACATAGTCCATTCTGCCATGAACCCACTCGTTGGAGGAACGCCCACTATGGTAAGTACTCCAATCATTGCACAAGTTGCAGTAATTGGCATTTTTCCTGCAAGTCCGCCCATCTTTGTAATACTTCTAGTGCCAACCTGAAGAATGATTGCGCCAACCATCATGAAGAGAATTACTTTGCCCAAGCTGTGCGATACAAACAACATCTCAGCGCCAGAAAGTCCCAATGCTGAGGCAGAACCTATTCCAAAAAGGATGTACCCCATTTGACTAATACTTGAATAAGCAAAGAATTTTTTGATGTCATCTTGGACTAGTGCCATTATTCCACCATAGAGCATAGTTCCAACTCCCCATAGATTCAAAAACAAAGCAAAATGAGCATACTCTCCTGGCAAGAGCGCTATTAACAGTCTGAAAAAACCGTAGGCGCCAACACCTAGCATTGCTCCAGATGATAGTGCATTAAGTGGAGTCGGAGCTGCCCTATACGTATGTGGCAACCAGATATGCACAACAAATGCAGCCATCTTTACACCAAGCCCGACAATTATTGCCACAGCAGCAAGTGCCAAAAGACGATGCGGTATACCATGTTCTTGAATGTCAGCATAGTTGAAGCTGCCTGCATTGAACCCTATTGTAAGAAAACCAAGAAGTAGAATTACTGCGCCAACATGAGTCCAGAAGAAGAACAGTAGAGCGACTCGTCTTTTTGCCTCATAGCCCCAGAGTGCAATCATAAAGAATCCTGGAATCAACATGACCTCAAAGAAGACATAAAATTCAATCAGATTTGTTGCAAGTATAGAGCCCAGCATGCCCATCGCCATAACAAGAAGAAGCGCATAGTAAACGCCGATCTGATGATTCACATAATTTTTCAATGATGATGCTTCTACCATTGCAGTTGGTCCATCACCAACTACCTGCTTTTGGGCATGCATTTTTTCTTCATATTGTGCTGTGAGCTTTGCAACCATGTAGGGTTTTGAAAATAGAACCACGACTGTGGAAATTACATATATTATGATTGCAAATGGTGATGCCAGACCGTCTAACACTAGTCCAAATTCTCCAAATTGTTGTGTCCATGGATAGTGCTCTTCGTATGTACCTGATAATGACGCTAGTGCAACTAGCGCAGTGCAATAAGCTAGTATTCCAAAACTAAACCATGTTGCAGCGTTTGGTCCTGATTTTTTTCCAAGGAAATATGCTATTGGAGACAGTAATAGAGGCAGGAAAATTGCCTGAAGTAGGAGATACTGCATTATCCTTTCAAGCTCCTAAAGTCCTCGATATCAATATTCTTGTACATTCTATATGCCACAATAATTAGTGCAAGTCCAACTGCAACTTCGGCTGCCGCAATTGCGATGGAAAAGAGTGCAAGTGTTTGACCTTGGCTATTTGGAATGAATCTTGCAAATGCTACTAAATTTAGATTTGCAGAATTGATTATCATTTCTATTCCAAATAACATTCTAATTGCATTTCGCTTTACTGCCATTCCATAAATCCCAATGGCCAAAAGAGCCACCGAAACTAAAACAAAATCAATTAACCCGTTGGTCATTTGTTATATCCTCCCTCTTTGCCAAAGCCAGAGCACCGATCACTGATGCAGCCAAAACCAGCGCCATAACTATAAGGGCTGGCGAATAATATGTAAGAAAGTCTTTGCCTATTTTCTTGTAGTCTACTGTTGGAGAGTTTGTCTCCATCGATTTTACACCAGAGCCAATAATTATCATACCAATACCAAGCATCAATGCAAGCATGAGTCCTATTCCTGCATATCGCCTTCGCTTATCCTCTATCTTGTTGAATATCAGTTCACGTCTTACTAACATCACAGTGAACAAAATGAGTACTGCAACAGATCCCACATAAACTGAGAGTTGAAACATTGCTACAAAAGGCGCATCAAGTAGCAAGAAAAATCCAGCTACGCCAGACAATGTTATCATGAGCGCTATCGAACCATAAATCAGCGAGCGAATCTCAAGTGCTACTATAGCACTGCCAATTGTTAAAACAGAAAGAGCAAGAAATACCGCATCAACCATGTGTTGCACCCCTATCATCAATTTTTATTTCCACATCCTGGGATATCTTCGGCTTGAGAGCAAGCTGAGCAGGGGTGTAAATCAAAGCAGATTTGGTAAAAGACGAAAGCTCATAATCATTTGTCATGTATAGCGCATAGAACGGGCATGCGTCAACACATAGACCACAAAATACACACTTGCCATAATCTATCTGTGGCATTATTGCCTTTTTGTTTTGTTTCCATGTCTCATTTACCTTAACCATACCAATGGCCTCGGCTATTCCTTCACATGCCACGGCACAAAGCTGACAACCTGTACAGTGTTCGTGATACAGTATATGTCGACCTCGCAGCCCGGCTATTCCTACTCCTGTCTCTGGATTAAATTGAAAGCCATCACCTACGAATTTTAGCTTCTGCTCAGGATAGCGTAGCGTAAATCTTCTAACTGCAAGGTGTTTTACTCCGGAATTCAGTGCTCTTATAATTCCGCCAGCAGTACTCATTGAATCAATCCTCCGGGCCCCAAGACACCTGCGTATAGCAATCCAAGAGCTATAAAGATGTTAATGAAGGCCAGACCTATCAATTTGTACCAGCCAGTATGCAGTAACATGTCTATTCTAATTCTTGGGAACACACCACGGGGTAATAGAATCACAAGTATCACTCCAACAGTTTTTATTACAAACCACAGGGTTCCGTTGAGCATATCTTGATCAAAGAGAGGAAGACCTGCGATCTTTGCTGTTACTGGTCCTATAGTGATTCCTTGAGTAACTATGTCTGCTGGAAATGGCGGCCAAACCGAAGGTCCATTCCATCCGCCAAGGAATAATACTGTAAACAGTCCAGCAAATGCATATAGCTTCAGATATGTTCCAAGCTGAATAAGTCCATACATCATACCTGAAAATTCAGTTAACCATCCTGCTACTATCTCGCTTTCTGCCTCTGGAAGATCAAATGGAACTCTCTCAAGCTCCGCAATTATACAAATGAAAAACACAATAGCGCTAATAGGTGCAAAGATAATCCACCAGTAATGTTGCTGCGATTCAACAATTTGTGAAAGATTCAGAGTGCCTGTTAGAATAACAATGCTGAGCAAAGAAAGAATCAATGGGATTTCAAATGCGATCATTTGATGCAGCGCTCTGAGGCCGCCAATGAATGTCCACTTGTTATTTGCAGCCCAAGCGGTAAGAACCGTTATTATCGGAAAGAATCCTATCGTAGCAAAAACTGCAAGTAATCCTACACTGGGATTTGCAACAACCCATCCGCCAGGTGCAACTGGAATTAATGAGACAAAAGCTGCTGCGGTGCCAAGGAATAACAATGGCCCCACCCAGAAGATGGGTTTATCGGCTTTTGCTGGAATTATGATTTCCTTTGATATTAATTTCAAGCCATCTCCCATCAGCTGAAGTATGCCCTCTATTTTACCACAATAAAGAGGCCCAACCCTAAGCTGTATTTTGGCCAAGAATTTTCGCTCAATGAATATGGTAGCTGCTGCAAGAAGTGCAGCGAATCCAAATCCTGGAAATGCTATGACATGGAAGAATGTTGTGTGAAGTAGTGTCTTGATTATAGGCAACGTACGCGAGGGATCTGCCATCCACGTCATGGCCAGATATGGCGTCAATAATTGATGATTAACGATTGGCATTTTGATGTAAAATAGTATGATAAAGACAATCGGAAGTCCAACAAGCGAGAATAGCAGTAGAACCCAGAATATTATATCAAATAGTGAACCAACGAATCTGCTTAGTCTAAACTGTGGTGCAATTGTGGACATTTACCTATCTGCCTCCACAGGCCAATAATTAAGTCCCCAATAAACAGCGGGCATGTTACCTAGTAACTCTCCTTTTAACAAGTATGGCATACAAATCAAATTTCTAAAGGAACCGACACTAATCTTAACTCTGTACGGTTCTGGTCTGTTGTTTGACACTATGTAATATCCAAGCGACCCTCTGCCAGATTCTACCCTTTTGTATACTTCATCATTTCCGCCTTTTGGGTTTGGTTTTAGCTTTGTACGCACAGAGCCTGACTTTGGCATCTTTCTTATTGCGTCTCTAATTATTCTACAACTTTCAAACATCTCAAGGTATGGAATGTAAGACCTTGCGTAAGAATCACCTTCTTTTCTTACTACAGTTTCAAAATCCAAATTTTCATAGACATCATATGGTTCCTTCTTTCGTAAATCAAAGTCCACACCTGAAGCTCTCAGAACAGAACCAGTAGTACCAAGCCTTATTGCGTCAGTTCTTGATAATATACCGGTTCCTTCTGTTCTGCTTATTAAAAGTGGGTTTTTGTAAAATATAGCTTGATACTCTTTCAATCTCTTTTCAAAATAGTCTACTTGTCTGAGGCATCTCTCTTCAAAGTTAGCAGGCAAGTCATTTCGTATTCCACCTGGCACAAGATATGCATGAGTTACTCGTGCACCAGACATTGCCTCCAAAAGATCAATGAATAATTCACGATCTCCGGCTGGCCACATGAACATTGTAGAGTGACCCAAGAAGATGCCATAGATTGCAAGCCAGTAAAGTGTATAGACACACCTATTGAGTTCAGACGCTATGACCCGAATGTACTTTGCTCGTTCCGGAACTTCAATTCCTAGCAGTTCTTCAACTGCCAGGCAATACGGATACAAAATATTACATGAATCATGAATTACTGGTCTTTCAAGGTGTGGAATGTTTTGAATGTAATTTCGATACTCTGCCATTTTTTCTTCACCGCGATGGACGTATCCTGGGTCTGGATCGCATGAAACAATGTAATCGCCGTCTACCTTTATGATAAGTCTCATGTGACCTGAGCCGGGATGTTGTGGTCCAACGTTGAGCGTCATTATTCTATCATCTACTTTTTCAAGTTGTATACCGGGAGGTAGTGGTGTTGTCATCTTATCTTCCCTTTATCTTGAAATCTTTTCTAAATGGAGGAATGTCTGCCCAATCCTCTGGTAAAAGTAATCTCCTATTATCTGGATGACCTTCAAAGTATACACCAAACATTTCAAAACATTCTCTTTCATGAAATTCAACGCTGTAAAAAACCTCTCTTAATGATGTCATTCGTGTACTATCTTTTCCCGGATTTGGAATTTCTTCTCGCGGTACGCGAGTAGCAAGTGTTAGAACATGAGTAGCAAGTTTGTCATCAGTGTAAGACCCCAGATGATACACAACTTCAATTTCTTTCGAATCTGGATAATCTACACCAGAAACTGATTCAGCGTGATCATATCCTAATTCATCACGGATGAAAAAGGCTACAGCTAAAATATCTTCTTTCTTTGTAGAGACTCTGATTCTACTTGGTCTTACATAGTCTACATTTATTTTTGAACCAAATTTTGAAGCAATTTTATCAGAAATAGATTTTTCAAATTCAGGTATTGGTTTAGGACGAACAGGAGAATCTGGAGAGAAGTCTATGCCTTTTTCTTCATACGATTTTTTTGTTTCGTCTTTTGATTGAGATTCGACATCTTCAGAAGATGTCGCCGCAGTCTCACTGGGCTGTTCGTCCTTTTCAGTCTCGGAGCTCATTTTTATGCGCCCTTCATCCGTTTAATTTTTTCTTGAAGCAACATACATCCTTGAATGAGAGTTTCTGGTCTTGGTGGACAGCCTGGAACATAGACGTCTACTGGAAGTACACCGTCAATGCCAGGAAGCACGTTGTATGAATCAAAATATAATCCTCCAGTAATTGCACATGCACCCATAGCTATTACGTACTTCGGATCAGGCATTTGATCATAGACCATTCTTAATCTGGGTGCCATCTTTCTGGTAATGGTTCCCATTACTACGATTAGATCACATTGTCGGAGAGAACCAAATGCCTCTATAATTCCATATCGTTCTACGTCATATCTAGGACTTGAGGCGGCGCCAAACTCAACACTACAACATGCAGTCTCAAGATGCACTGGCCATAGCGACCAGATTCTACCCCAGTTTATAGCATAATCCAAAGGTTTGCCAATAGCCTTCACAAGTACTTCACCTAGCTTTCCAACTAGTACATTAGTAGCATGCGGTGCAGTATCTTGATTAAAGAATTCTTTTAGCATCTCTCTTTCCTAC
>JBAVVB010000174.1:0-2984 GCA_049697075.1 Nitrosotalea sp. | reverse complement strand
CAGCAATACCGTGGTATCTACAGTAACAGTTGGCACTGTTCCTCAAGGTGTAGCATATGACTCTGGCAAGGGGGAGGTGTTTGTAACAAATAGATTTGACAATACGGTATCTGTAATTTCCGACAGTAGCAATACGGTTACTGCAACAATCTCTGCAGGAAGCCAGCCTTATGCTGCTACATATGACCCTGCCATGGGGGAGGTGTTTGTGGCAAACGCTCTTTCTGGCAACGTCTCTGTGATATCTGATACCAGCAATACGGTAGTTGCAACAGTCTCCGTCGGCACAGGTCCTGAAGGAATAGCATACGACTCGGGTAAGGGGGAGGTGTTTGCGATAGATGTTGATAACTCAGTCTATGTGATATCTGATAGTACCAATACTGTAGTTACACATCTCTTCGTAGGCAGCCAACCTACTGCAGGAGCATACGATTCGGGCAAGAATGAAGTGTTTGTGTCAAATGAGATCTCCAACTCTGTTTCTGTAATCTCTGATGTTTCCAATACGGTTGCTGCAACAGTAATTGTAGGTGTATCACCTCCTACGGATCTTGCATACGACTCGGGTAAGGGGGAGGTGTTTGCAACAGATGAATCCACCAACAATGTCTCTGTAATCAATGACAGTACCAATATGGTAGTTGCAACAGTGAATGTAGGTACTGATCCTGAAGGAATAGCATACGATTCTGGCAAGGGCGAGGTGTTTGTGGCAAATGAGGGTTCTAACTCTGTCTCTGTAATCTCTGACAGTACTAATACGGTAGTTGCAACGGTACCAGTTGGCACCGAACCTAATGGTATAGCATACGATTCTGGCAAGGGGGAGGTGTTTGTGGCAAATGCCGGTTCCAATTCTGTCTCCGTGATATCAGATACCAGCAATACGGTAGTTGCAACAGTCTCCGGTGTCACTTTTCCTTTTGCAGTAGCATACGACTCTGGCAAGGGGGAGGTGTTTGTAACAGATGAATCCACTAACAATGTATCCGTGATATCGGATACCAGCAATACGGTAGTTGCAACGGTACCAGTTGGCACTGGTCCTCAGGGCGTGGCATATGACCCTGATAAGGGCGAGATATTTGCAGAAAACACCAACACTAACACCGTTTCGATAATCAATGATACCAGCAATACGGTAGTTGCAATAGTAACTGTCGGCTCAGAACCTATTGCTGCAGCATATGACTCTGCCACCGGTGAGATGTTTGTAGCAAATGAGGGCAACTCTGTCTCTGTAATCTCTGATACCACCAATACCGTAGTAGCTACAGTCTCTGCAGGTCTTCCTACAGGTATAACATACGACTCTGGTAAGGATAAAGTGTTTACAACAAGTGACGATTTTGGCGCCGTCCAGGAAATATCAGATTCTGACAATACGGCATCAACAACATTTAGCGTATCATCTGTAGTAGTTCCAGAATTTCCACTTGGCGGAATGGTACTTCTTGTAATGGCTTCGATGGCAGTCTATCTTGGAATCAGGTACAAAACATTTGGAAGATCAAACAGAGGCTTGGCCTAAATTATTGGAGCAGCCAGGAAAAAGAATCATGAATTTCACATTCAGATCCAAAGTCAGGCCGGCTCTAGGTACATGCTTGATTGCACTTGCATTTTACACATATTTTCTTTACCAGAGCGGTGGCGGAACAGCATTCTATCTTCCGCCGCTTGGAATATCACTTTTTGCAGTAGGGTTCTGGGCTGGGTTTGCAAAGACTGGCATATACAGAAAGGTTGGGACAATGTTTCCTTTCATTGTGGGAGCGGTCTTTATGACATGGATGGCATGGGATACAGGGTTGCATGATTATATTGTAAATTCGCAGTATGGCTCTGCCTTGGCTGAAATTGCAAGAACTGTTGCAGTACATGTACTTGACATGACTGGAATTCATGCATCAAATATCGGCAACCAGATAATATTGCCTGCAGGCTCTAAGGTACAGTCATTTGATGTTGTAAATAGCTGCAGCGGGGCCGATACCACTATACTGTTTCTTGGGGCATTCTCTCTCATGCTTTTTGATATCAGGAGAAAGTCAGTGTCATCAAAGAAGATTGCTGTCTGTTTTGTTCTTGGGGGATTGGGGCTGTATCTTACTGCAATAATGCGCATTCCCTTGCTTGGCATGATTGGGTATTACTTTGGTTATGGTACCATGGAGACATTTCATGCATACTCTGGTTATCTTGTATTCATGGCATCAGTGGCCGCATTTTGGTGGCTCTCATTGAGATGGATTGGAGACAAGAAAGAAAAGCCAGACAGTTTTATCTTGAAGAATCAAAAACTGTAATTTCCAAAATTAACAGAAATCTCAAGGTGTAAGATCATTTTTTATTGAAAATTTTGTATAAAGAAGACTGGAAAGTGGGAAGAAGTTATTCTGTGGAACTGAAAACTACATGCAATCAGGACTGAGAATGGTTCCATCAGACAATTGTTTTAGCTTCTGTTGTCTCTTCCATAGAGGTTTTTATGGTCATCCAAGTCTATCAAGTGTAACAGATCCTGCTCATGAAAATAGCGATAAAGTAAACTATGGTTTTTTGTGATATGAATTGCATGAAGTTTCTATAGAGCCCATGTTTACGCTCTCCAATCTTTGTGGGATCTGGTGCAACGCTCAGTTCTTCCAAGGCTCGATAATAACCATCAATTATTGTTTTATCAGACTTGAATTTCTTTAGTTCTTTTTTATTTCATCTGAAACATCAACAAAGCGCACATCTAATCTTTGAGAAGTTTCTTTACTTGCTTTTTGTGTTCTTCCATGGTGTATCTTGTCATCTTGATCTTGCCGGTATCAATATCTTCTAAAAGCTTCTCTACTCGTGGACTGAGATCTGACTCTGGTTTGTTTTTGGCAGCTCGTTGCATGACATACAAGGGCTATAGAGTCTAATAATGTTTGTTTCTTTTTGGTTCTCAATTCCAAAGATGGGTATGTGTACTGCCTAGGTGATAC
>JBAVVB010000173.1:0-2789 GCA_049697075.1 Nitrosotalea sp. | reverse complement strand
ATTCACAATGATCCTTCATCAGCCTCTGACATTTCTAGGGCAGCAGGTCTTGAAGGAAAATATGGCACATATACTTGCGGAACTGATGAAAAACCCTGATCAGCCGTAAGGCGTTCTAGAGCTTGATGTTGATGATGGATGAGGTGTAGAAGACTGCATTGAATCAGGGGAGAACTTGTGTCCAATTGACCACAGTAAAAATAAAGAGGCAAATTTTACCCTCTTCAGACATTGCATAAACGCAGTCCTTGTGATATCTTCTTCGTAGACAGTGTCTCGAACTATCATGCGTTCTGGCATGAGTTTGTTTGGGTGGAACTCGTGGTCAACCTTAAACTTTAGCAACTCTCTTTGAATATGATTAAAAAAATCAGATCTCTCCTTTTCTGGCATTGTAGAAAGTAATTGCAAAAATTCCTTTGGGTTTTGCAACGCGCTTCCCAATATGACAAAATCTTTGTTTTTTAGCTTGACAATGTCTGCAAATGTTCCCTTGCCATGAAGATTAGAAATAACAAGATGGAAATCAGAGGCGTCTTCAGTCCTCTCAGATACTGCAAAATCTTCGGTCTCTAGCCATCTTTTTATCTTGTCTTTTAACGCGCTCTGGTCCAATGATCAAGAGTTACAGGCTCTGACATTTAATGGATTCCTTGTAGATCACTTAGATGTCAGCTAAAGATGTCAAGCCGGAATAGTTCTAGTTTACTGGTATTTTTGCTGCAAAGATTAGAACCAAGCTTAATCCTACAAATATACCTGATGCTATCTCCAACCAATGAGGAATCAATATCCTTCTGGCAGTCTCACCAAAATTAGATCTTAATTTACTCATATTGTCATCCTCAATTACAGAGTAATAGATACTCATCAGCTTTTGTTATTAGTATTCAACAAATTAGCTGATTTTTGAAGAGTGTGCATTAAAGTTATGATTAGTCAAGGTTTGAGGTTGTCTTTGTTACCCGCATTATTATTCCACTCATAGAAATAGATGAGAGAAAATACCATCCCCAGAAATACATGTCGTTTGCATGTGCACAGTGGCTTTTGGCTTCATTTTGTACATCAGCGATAGAACATGTAAGGTGGAAAAAGTTGCCTGGAAACACGTTGAGAGGAATTGGAGATTCAACAACTGTATATGAGAACATGTGAGGCAGTAGGAAATAAAAGATAAGCAAGAATGGAATAAACGTAAAAGCCATAGGCCTCATGTTTAACTGCATGATTTCCATGTTCAGCTTGTTCATGTATGCCGATTTTTTATTGATCTGGTCAATCTTTTCTTGATCCTTTGCCCGGAATGCCGCCATTCTATCTTTCTGCCACGACCTTGTCTCTTTCATCAATCTTTTTAGCTTGTCTTGGTCCACCATTTTTTTTCTTATTGCTGCATTGAATAGGTTTAGCATAATTGCAATACCAATAATTCCAAATGCGGACGGAATCAATCCTTTCACCCATGGATTAGCACTACCAAGTTGGCTTTGACCCATGCCTGGTATCTGCAGATATATGGAATTTAGGAATCCAAGAATTATAGCTTCCATTTTGGTTGTTTTTATTTTGTACATGGTCTTTTAAAAGTTGATGCATGTCAAAGCAATTAGTTGCAACCGGCTTGTGCACAGTTTGTACCGATGTTATCGCTTTTATGGAGCTGGTAGAGGTGACAAATGTGGCACTCAAAGAAAAAGATAGAATCGTGCTAAAAACAATGATAGATGAAGAGATAGCCAAGATTCCAGGCATTATTGCCAACCTTCGCCTGCCAGAGTTTAGCGGAATTTTTCAGATAAAAGACGAATCAGAGTATGTCTACGGATACACGCATGGTTCCATAGTTGGCAAGTTTGAGACCTATTATTTTGTAGTTCATTCTGGCAAAAAACCAAATGGAAGTGAGATAGACGAGATAGCACAAACACTTTTTCAGAGATCAACAGAAATAAGAGATGCTGTTTTCAGAGCGGTTGGACAATAAAAAATCAAATCATTTTTTTTCGCCCGAAAGAACTTCTCCCTTGGCATAGCATTTGTCTGCAGAATCAAATACGGCAAGTGATTGATTGATCAATTTTGCAGCGGCCACACGATCCTCATTGGCTTTGTCAAGATATGATTGGCCCAGGCCCCTTAGTGCCTTTGCCTTGTTGTACCATGCATTAGCATGGTCAGGATTCAGATCAATTGTTTTGTCATAGCAACTGATTGCATCTTCATATTTTTTTAGTCTAAACATTGCTATTCCTTTGTTATTCCATGCGCTTGTGTGAGCGGGATCTAGTTCAATTGCCTTGTCGTATGCCACTATAGCATCCTCATTTTTTTCCTGCATCATCATATCATTGCCCTGTTTGTACCATGAATCGGCATCATCCATGGAGGAGTAGGCGTAGTAGGGATATTTTAACGCCAAGAAGGTTTCAAGACATGAGAGAGATGAGAACATGAGAGAGCACAGACCTTTTCTCTCTCATGAGAGGGATCACTAACCTTGTTAACGAACAAGGTATCGCAATCCATTATAAATCGAGCAACTAATTGTATGGTATAATGAACATACAAGAACTGAAGACCCATCAGAAACTGCTTGCAATGATTGTGGGCGTTGCAGTGATTGCCTCAATAGGCGGCTCACTTGCATATGCACAGAGTTCAAGCACTGGTTCAGGTCAAACACCAATACAGGGTTCAATCAACCTTCCACAGATGATACTATCTAGTGTGAAGACTTCATTTACAACTGCTGCAACAACTGCTGCAGGTCAGGTAACTGGAGGACA
>JBAVVB010000172.1:0-2184 GCA_049697075.1 Nitrosotalea sp. | reverse complement strand
GACAAGCTCTATTATGGAATCATCATGGTGTGTTCGTTCAAGTAGAATCAGTGCGGCATCCACGCTGTTGTTGACTCTTGCAGTATAGCACTTGACCCATCCATAGGTGCGTTTGCCGTCTGAGAATCCAGTTACCATTATTGCAGGATGTGCATCAAGTGATCGTTTTGCCTCAATGAACTCCTTGTCCTTGAGTTTTACATTGAGTGTTCCCGGAAACGGGACATAACCAAGCTTTGACTTGAATTGTTTTGTGTAGCCTTTCATTGACATGTAGTATGCCCCCTCTCCCATCCCTGAAATTATTGTTCCCTTAAACTCCACATATGGTAAAGAGGTCTCAAGACTTGATTTTAAGACAGAGAAAATCTTTGACATCTCCGCATGTCCTTTGGTTGTAATTCGAATAGATACTTTTGGCCCTGTCCTTAGCCGCTCTATGTATCCATCAGCTTCTAGCTCCAGGAGATGTTTTGATGCAGCTTGTTGAGATTTGTGTATGCTCTGTCCAAGCGATGAGGTTGTGATTGGAATGTAATTATATCGCGCACCTTTGGCAAAAAGTTCTGCAAGCGTGAGTATGTGTTGTAGCTTTAGTTCCGGCATTGGTTTTATGCAATACCAAGCTCTGTAAATGTTTTGAGGGTCAGCCCGTCAGTTGATTTTAGGTTTGCAGCCCTGTGCCCTACAACGCACTCTATTCCGGCCTGTTTTGCCGAATCAATGAGCCTCTGTGTTATGATGCCATCAAGTACGAGGTACTTTATTCCAGAACCAGGAGAGAGTTTTGATACTATCTCGCTTACAGGAACTTTGAATAGGCTATTGAGTCCTTCATCTAGCGCTACGGCTTCTAGAGATTCATTGAGATCCGGATATACTTTTTTTACAATGTTTGCGATTGGTTCGTCTTTTGGATCCTGAAGTTTTGGTTTGGTAGTCTCTTTTTTCATCTCTTCTGCTGTTTCCTTGAGAATGTCTGCAATCTGTTGAGGAGTAAGTTCTTCTACCTCCACACCATCTGGTGCGCGATGAACCACGTCAACTGTTACAAGTGACTTTAATTCTTTTAAGATGAAACCGCCTGCCCTGTCCCCGTCAAGAAATGCAACTACTTTTTGCTTTGATTCACAAAGTGACTTGATGGATTCGTCAATCCTTGCACCTTCTATTGCAAGTGCATTGTCAAATCCCGCCCTTAGAAGATTTATCACATCTGCTCTTCCCTCAACTAGAATTACCCAAGGTGCATCAAAGACTCCTGAACCGCATGCAAGTTTTTCTTTTCCAAACGTAACAAGTTTTCCAGATGATGTTACTTCTTGGACGTCCTTTAGCATCTCGTCTCCTTCACTAATTGTTTTGGTAGACCATTTCTGAACAATCTGTTTTGCCCTGTCAACAATCTCTTTCTTTTTTGCAGAGCGCACATCTTCTATTGCTTCGAGTTTAAAGTTTGCCTGGAATGGGCCCACTTTATCTATACTCTCTATTGCAGCCGCAATTAGTGCAGCAGTGTTGATATCAGTACTCATAGGAAGCAAGGCATCGCCTTTTGTTTGATTAGTCGTGCTCGTAGTGTTGACCTCGATTCGTCCTACTTTCGAGACTTTCTGAAGTTCATTTAGGTTCATCTCTGGACCAAGCAGACCTTCTGTTTGGCCAAAAATCGCGCCTATTATATCGGCTTTTTCGACGAGTCCATCTACGTCAAAGCTGAGCTTAACGTGATACTTGACAATTCCACTATATGGCAAATCATTATCCTCTTAATTTTTTATCAATTAACATTCTTCAGGGGCAGATATAAGTGCTTATTGTCAGATCCTCCTTCCAGAATACAAAGATAGATCCTCGATATGTCGTGCCTTGCCTTTTGTTATCTTGGTCAGCCTTTGCCTAAATGAGAGATCTACAGTCATACGATGCTCAAGATGCGAGACTGTCCTTTTAGTAAGATATGCCCCCTTCCTGTCGTAATCAAAAAGTACAATCAGGCGCTTGTATTTTGGCATCGAGTCTACAAATTTTACCAGGCCCTTGAAGCTGTGAAACTGGCAGATCCTGCCAGAAAAGCCAAGTTCCCTGAGTGCCTCTTCATCTTTTTTTCCCTCTACTACTACGATGCAATCCTTTTTGGAATCAAGAGACTGGATGAAACGGTACAACTCTGATATCTCAGAT
>JBAVVB010000171.1:0-6512 GCA_049697075.1 Nitrosotalea sp. | reverse complement strand
TGTCCTCCAGTTACCTGACCTGCAGCAGTTGTTGCAGCAGTTGTAAATGAAGTCTTCACACTAGATAGTATCATCTGTGGAAGGTTGATTGAACCCTGTATTGGTGTTTGACCTGAACCAGTGCTTGTCTGTGCATATGCAAGTGAGCCACCTATTGAGGCAATCACTGCAACGCCCAGAATCATAGCAAGCAGTTTCTGATGGGTCTTCAGTTCTTGTATGTTCATTATACTATACCATTAGTTGTTCAATTTATAATGGATTGCGATACCTTGTTCGTTAACAAGGTTAGTGATCCCTCTCATGAGAGAGAAAATGTCTGCGTTCTCTCATATTGTCTCTGGTTCATGATATTCTCCAAACCTATTAATTTTATAATTAAAGTATCTACAAGCATAAATAATTCATTATAAAAATATCCCTAAGTTAAATTTTCATAAATCATCGGGGTTAAATTTTTTATTGTAATGGATATATGGATGGACATGAATGTGTTAACCGTTTGGTGGGAAAGGCAATTGGAAATAACTGTTTAATCCTTGCCCAATTCGTCATCTATCTTGTCTTGCGTTGATTTGTATCTCTTATACCTGACATTCCACTTTGCAAAGAAGCTATACTCCTTAAGTGCGACAAAGAGCAATACTGCCGCAAATATTATGCAGACAAAAATGAATGCTTGTATGCCTAAGAATATTGGAGCGTCTTGATGCATGGCTCGAAGAGGAGGATGAAAAGGAATCTCGCTGATAATGGAACTACCGTTCTTTTCAACTAGAAATAATTGAGTACCGTTATGTGTCATGTTACCAACAAAGGCCATGTTATTGCCCATCTCCTCATGGTATTTTTCAAGGTTAGCTATACTATATCGTGGATGACCTAGAAGTATTCCTCCCGTCACAAGTGCGACAGGGGCAAAAATTAGGGCAGACGCAATAAAGATGAGAAATATGCGCCTTGAGCTATTTGTATGAGATAGAAGATCATCTATCATCTTAAACATATTTTCTGGAGACTCCTTGTCGTCTACGCTTCCATTGGGTTCATTATCTGGATTTTTATCTGGATTCGACAATTTGATGACCAACTACCTTGCGTGTAAATAAAGCATTTCGCTAACTTTGTTCCCGAACATGTTTCTCACTTCTTGGAAAGATCTCCTCATAAGGCTCCAAAACTAGCTTGCAGAATTGCAAGCCTTTTTCTGTAACTGAGTATTTTATGACTTTCTTGTTTCCCCAGGGTATCTCTGTCCTTTTTATGAAGCCTTTTCGTTCCAGACTTTGTAGTATATCTTTATGTTTCATCAAGTTTAAACCACAATAGCTTAGCAGATTTGTTTGATTAAGTTCACCAAATTCTGTGAGTTTCAAAAGTATATCCTTTCTTATATAGATCCGATCACGATACTCATGCGACAAGGATATCGCCTTGTTGGGAGTAAAATTCTGTATTAAGCTTTTACATAATATTTTTGCAGGATCTATTCTTGATTGTTGTGTTTGCAGTAACAATGTTCCTGAACAAAGTTTGACAATTATTTAATTCCTCCAGCTTAACTGTGAATGTGGGCATGATTTTGAGTTCTACTGTGGAGGAAACGAGAATTTTTCACAACCCCAGTGATCTTAGTATATGCTCCTTTGGTAGATGTGCCCACGCAAACTATCTTGACGTAAATGCCAAACCTGTTCTAATGGCAAAATCACTGCTAGTATGTAATCCACATGGCAATTATTTTTTTCACAATCTTGATAAATTTTTTGCAAAGTCATTTAATTATACTACAAAAGGCAATCTGGAGTGTAACGAGAATCTTGAATAGAGATAAATCAGGCGCCAAACCCAATTCTGCTAAAATGGTAAGTGAATCAACAGAGCTTGACTACCGTTCAAGCTCCATAGCACTTGGAGTCAAAAATTTATCCAAGATATTTGACTCTGTTGCGGGAAAAGTTGTAGCCTTGGACAACATTAATTTCACTGTGAAAAAAGGTGAGTTTGTTTCCATAGTGGGGCCTTCCGGCAGCGGTAAATCGACTCTTCTCAATATGATAGGTGCTCTAGACAGGCCTACTTCTGGCAATGTCTATATCAATGGAATAGACATCTTCTCTTTGAACAACTCTGAAATAGCTACGCTGAGAAACGGTCATATAGGATTTATTTTCCAGTCGTTTAACCTTATCAACAGGACAACTGTTCTAAAGAATGTAAAATTACCGGGAACGATATCTGGCATGGCTGGGTCTGAGGCCAACATGCGCGCAATGAAAATCTTGGAAGCTTTGGGAATTGCAGACAAGGCATCACAAAAGCCAGTTAATCTCAGCGGAGGTCAGCAACAAAGGGTAGCAATTGCTAGGTCTCTAGTAAATAATCCTACTATAGTTTTGGCAGATGAACCTACAGGTAATCTTGATACAAAAACTGGGGATGATGTCTTTGAGATGCTCAAGACATTGTCGCACAAGTTCAAACGTACCATAATAATGGTCACACATAATCCAGAGCTTTCAGAGTCCACCGATAGATCTATATTGATAAAAGATGGGAGAATCGAACGAGATGTCACAAACTAGTCTATCTAAAACACTTCATCTTATCTTTAGAAAAGATCTTGCACCTAAGATTGCCTGCTTTACTTTGATTGTAATGCTGTTTGCTCCATCATTTTGTATGCTTTCATATGCACAATCCTACCAATCAACAGACTGTTCAGCTCCTCTGACTACTACTATCCAGACTACCTATAATGGTCCTGTAGTGCTAGATGCGTATTGGGTGGATCAAGGCACCAATGTGGACCTATCAGGTAATTCGAGTAGTGGTAGTAACGTAATCAAAAAGGAGATAGGACCAGGAGAAGGACCTGAAGTCTTTGCTGTTGTTCTAACCAACGTAGGTAATCTTCCAATTAATGCCATAACTGGATTCCTGAATCTCCCCTCTGGATTTACTCCAACCGGGGAAAGCAAGATACCGCAACTTCTCCAGAATTACAATCCTGCATCCGCAGAGGCAAACAACTATGCACTGGGCAGCTACTATGGAACCGTTCAACCTACAAACACCTTCATCTTGTACTTTAATGTAAATGTCCTACCAACGGCAGTGGTTGGGACGCATTCTACTAATCTTGTAGTGGATTACCAACTGTATGAAAGTACGTCAGTTGCCGCATTGACTCAACATTGCACTTCAGCGTTACTCGAAGTCCCACTTGTTCTTCCTGGTAAAGTAATCATGGATGCCACAACCGTCACAAACTCCATAGCTCCAGCGCAAGCGGATCCCATTAGCATTGATATTATAAACAAGGGCTCAGCTCCCGCCACCGGTGTGGTAGCCACAATCACAAACCTTGGTCAAAAAGGAAATTCTGGGTCATCATCCTCAACAAGTACTCTTACATTGTCATCAACTACAACCAATATTGTCAATCTTGGGGCTACACAGTTCAACTTGGGCGTTATACCAGCTAATGGTTCTGCACAGCTAAATACCACCGTATTTCCTGCCACTTCAGCAGCGGGCCAAACACAGGATGTATCGATATCAGTCTCATATGAAAATGCATGGGGCAAACAGCTGACCACCCAGTTGAACACTGGCCTAGTTGTTTCTCCAATACCTCCACAATCACTGAGTCTTGCATATGCTGGTGGGAACAAGTCTTCTCTCATTCCTGCGGGAAACATTGCTCCTCTGAATTTTGTCGTATCAAATAATGGCACAAACGATGCCCAAAATCTAGTGATCACACTTGTACCAGTAAATACGTCTTCTTCTTCTGTTTCTGTTGTAGGGCAATCTACATGGAATATTCCAAATCTGGAACCAGGCCAACAACAAGAATTAAGCACCAATGTATATGCTGCAACTACCTTGCTTGATACCCCGACATCGTTTACTTTGACTGCAAATTATATATCTCAAGGGGAGACGGAAAGTAACTCACTTACACTAGGGGCGTTTGTGGTTGGCAATATCCAATTGGAATTATATGGTTTATCAGTAAACTATGTCGGAAGTACACCAAACTTGGCAGGCAGTCTGTTAAATCAAGGAAGTACAACTGGCTTGTATACTACAGTACAGCTTTACAAATCTCCAATATTGCAGGACATAAGGGAGGCAAGAATGGCAAATGCGACTGGTAACGGTACTGGCAACCACAACGGTGGAAACGGTTCTGGCAGCTACAGCGGTGGTGGCTCTGGCAGCTACAGCGGTGGTGGTTCTGGCAGCTACAGCGGTGGAGGAGGTGGAAGCGGTACTCATCAAGGAGGTGGTATGGGAGGAGGATCTCAGTCTATGGCTCCACAGTTTTTGGGTGACCTAACTCCGGACTCGCCTATCCCATTTAGTATTCCTCTCAGTGGCATAAATTCTCTCAAGCCAGGATCCTATCCTGTATCATTCAAAGTCGTATATGCAGATGACCTAAAGAATCCACATACATTAATCATGAATGGAACAGTATCTGTAGGAAGAGCTCCTCAGACAAGTACTGGACACGAACATGATTCCATCCTTGATCAGATTCCAATTCCTATGCCCATGCTTGTGGGAATTATCATAGCGGCAATTGCAGGAGCGATTGTGGTAAGGCGAATCAAATCGAAAAAACGAAAAATGAAGATGCTTGCAGGAAGCGACACTGATATAGTGGCAGCGCTGGATAGTTCTGACAAAAAGTAACATGCACCCTGGAGATATCTTTTCCTTATCATTTGATGCATTGATAGACCGAAAAGTTAGAACTGTACTGACCGTGTTGATGGTAGTTCTAGGTAGCAGTTTGGTTGTTGTACTCAATGGGCTAAGTGCAGGTCAATCTGCATTTTTAGAAAGCCAATTTAGTGCATTGGCCGCAAATGTCATTTATGTAGGTTCAGGACAGCATTCATACCATGGCTCATCGTCTCCGGCCTCAATCATAATCAATAATGCCGTATTGAGTAAGATAAGTACACTACCGTACATAGAATCAGTAATTCCGGAGTATTCGGGGTCTGTTCAGATTGATGTTGGTGGAGAGACTCAACATGTTACAGTAACTGCCATGGACCCAACAAAACTCAATGTGATTCTGCCAAATCTTCAGTTTGTTGACGGCTCTTCTGTAAACCCCAATAACAGAGCGTCAGCACTAGTTGGAGATACAATCGCAAATCCTCCTGGAGCAACATCGCCGTTTGTTGTTCTGGGACAAACAGTCAAACTCACATATTCATATACAGCTACTACCGGAAAACCCGCGACGGAAGTCCAGAATTACATTGTATCTGGAATAATGCAACCATCTGGAAATTCGAAAATTGATAGTTCCATTATAATTAGTTTGGCTGCAGGTAACCAGCTATTACACAAATCTACAAAATACGATCAGCTAGTTGTAGCAGCAGCATCGTCTGATTATGTTACTACAGTACAACAGGAGCTAACAACTCTATATGGTCCAACCTTGGGTGTAACAACCCCGTCAGCCATAATGGCGGTAACACAAAAGGCGTCAAGTGGTAATGCCGCCTTTACATTAATGGTGGGAATAATTGCACTCATAGTGGGAGCTGTTGGAATCGTAACCACGCTTTACAACTCCGTGACAGAAAGAATTCGCGAAATAGGTACAATGAAGGCAATTGGAGCGCAGAATATTGATATTCTTGAGCTATTCATCGTGGAAGCCGCATTGATAGGCATCATTGGGGCTTCTTTAGGATTGATAATTGGTATGGGTGCAGGTTATGTACTGAGTATATTTACCACTACAAGTGTACAAGGTTCAGGAGACGTTCATATTCCGCCAATCTATGTTCCAACTGATCTTCTAAAGGTCTGGGTTCTCTCAGTTACCTTAAGCTTGGCAGCTGGAATATATCCAGCTTGGAAGGCGTCCAGACTCTCCCCAATGGTAGCATTAAGAAGAGAATAAACTGTTTGAAGAGATTTAAAAATTCACAAGCCTATTGCAATCAGACTGGAAATATCTGGTAATCTTTTTGCCAATTGTAATTCCATGATCTGATAAGAAAATCTAAAAGGTCATAACTGTCGGGGCTTTCTAGTCGGGTGATAAAAAATAGATAATCACACTAGAAAAAATGTTATGTTACATTGTAGACTAGACAGATCTACTTTCAGTTACACCAAGCAGTCATCATACTGTCTACTTTTAGAACTCCGTCCATTCCTTGCATGGTATTTGTTACAATGTTGTCTACAGCGCCTGAAACCGTGGGTACTGTAAGCGTAGATGTAGAGTTTGTGTCAGGCTTACTAATATGCATATAACTCCACCATGGTTGACCGTCAAGAACATCTCCACTAAAATCAATATTTGATAAATTCTGTTTTAGAGCATCAATGGTTTTGGTTTCATTGAATTTTATGGGATCATTGTAGATAATTGTGTAAGTGCTTTCACATTGTGGACCTCTGGGTTCCTGTGTGATTGCATAAGCATGAGGCAAAAATAAAATTAACAGTATAGAGTATATCGC
>JBAVVB010000170.1:0-4570 GCA_049697075.1 Nitrosotalea sp. | reverse complement strand
GGTTCATCGACTCTGAAAATAGATAACAGTTCAGATCTACTGTCTGGAATTGGTTTGTCTACAAGAGCATGGATGAGTCATGGCGATGCAGCAGAAAGCCTGCCAAATGGTTTTGAGGTCATAGGACATACTGAGAGCTCTTTTGCAGCAGCAATTGCCAACAGGCAGAAGCTTATCTATGGAATACAATTCCACCCCGAAGTAGTTCATACTGAAAAGGGTGTCCAAGTTCTCAGAAATTTTGTTCTAAACATATGCAAGGCAAAACAAGACTGGACCCTTGAGAATTTTATTGATAGTACAGTTTCAGAGATTTCAAAGATTGACGGAAATGTATTGTGTGGTATCAGTGGAGGAGTAGATTCTACAGTAGCTGCACTCTTGATTCAAAAGGCAATAGGAAACAGGTTAAAATGTGTCTTTGTGGACAATGGTCTTCTTCGATTAAATGAAGAAAGAGAAGTTGAGGAGATGTTCAAGAATAATTTTGGAATGAACTTTACTGCAATTAATGCAAAAGAAAGATTTCTTTCAAGATTAAAGGGAATAATAGATCCTGAACAGAAACGAAAGATAGTAGGCGAAGAGTTTGTCAAAATATTTACCGAGTTTGCAGAGAAAAGTGGCCCGTTCAAGTGGTTAGCTCAGGGGACACTTTATCCAGATGTGATTGAAAGTGGAGTATCAAAGGGACCTGCTGCTGTGATCAAGACTCACCACAATGTTGGCGGACTTCCTTCCTGGCTTGATATGCAGATACTTGAGCCATTAAGATTTTTGTACAAAGATGAGGTAAGAAAGGTAGGAAAGATCCTTGGTGTTCCAGACAATCTTTTGAATCGTCATCCCTTCCCAGGCCCAGGTCTTGCTGTTCGGATAATGAATGAGGTCACACCAGAAAAGTTACAGATATCCAAACAGGCGAGCAAGATTGTTGAAGACGAGCTTTTAGCTGCAGGTTATTATGACAAGGTATGGCAGGCTTTTGCTGCAGTGGGAGATGATAGAGCTGTTGGTGTGGTAGGTGATGAGCGAAAATATGGACATGTTGTTCTTATTCGTGTAGTGGACTCGATTGACGCAATGACTGCAGACTGGACTAGGTTGCCTTCAGAGATACTTGAGAAGATGAGCAATAGAATCACAAACGAGGTAGAAGATGTTGCGTGGGTAAGCTATGTTGTATCAAGCAAGCCACCTGCAACCATTGAGCCACAGTAAAAATAGTATCTTCAGACCAAGAATTTAATGCCGTTGTTCTTTTACCTTTGAGTGTAATTTTTCTTCTTGAATGAATATACTGCATCATTGATCATTTGCCCGTATTCAGATAAGCATAAGGAACAAGGCGACTTTCCATCTTTATTGACTTCTAGTTTTACGTGTGCTATTAGACGATTCAATATATTTTGACTATCAGTAGTTCCAGGATACTTGTTAGATATCATCACATCATGGACATTATCTCGAATCCATTCAAAACCAACCCTATTTGCCTGACATTTTCTACATTTCTTGGATTCTACCATTTGATGTGCTAGTATCTGTCTCTAACCTAAACCTTTACACAACAAGAATGAAAACTGAACCCCTTTACGTCTATAATTTGATAGTAGTGTTTGCAATGCACTCTAGTGCATACCTACTGATTAAATTCCACAAAACCAAATTAATTACGGTTAGAGCATGGCATCAAGTAACAAGCTTGAACTTTTGAATTTCTTTGGAGTAAAAAGCTTAAGAAAATACATACTCATTTGCATAAGATGTGGTTCTGACAATATTCAGCGTGAGCAGAATACAATCAAGTGCATGGACTGCAACAAAGTTATCTCCATCAAGATATAGTCGGTACATCAACTGACAAGAGTTGATCCATCTGAAGTCTTTATTCTAAGATTCCTGCCTTTATATAACCGTGAAAGTCGTACTAAACATGTTAAAAGAAATAATTGCAAAATTAAAATCTTGCTCTTGTAACAAGAAATCGTCTGATGACATGAATACCGAAAAAAAATCTGAAGAATCAAAAAAGTAAAAAATTAGATTCTAAACTCTTTTTGTTTTTTAATACAATATACAACTTTGGCCAATCATACAGATAACATTAATGAAGTGCTGGTATGTTTTTCATCGTAAAAAGACAAAATTCTAGTTGAGCCGCAGCAAAATGAGACAGCCATAAGATATGCCTAATAATGGTCAATAATCATGCCAAATTTAAAATTGGTATCAATTCAAATCATATGATATGCACAAAATACAGGGAGATGCCAAGGCAGGGCCAGCAATCAAGTGCATAGTCTGTGGACGTAATGATACCGTTCATTGTACTAAATGTAAAACTCTTGTTTGTAAGCGCTGCCACAAGCCAACTACTCAGGTTTATTGTGAGATATGTCTTGAAAAGCTTCCAAAGCATAAAACACACTGTGACAAAAAAATGGAATTGTCTTATAAAAAGTACAGTAACTTGTTGTAAGATGATTTTCTAGGCCATTTTTGAGCTAGGTCTGATTTTTTGCTACAAAAGACAATACTTCATGTAACGTGGGAGGATCTCCTTGCGTATTTTTTATGTAAAGTGCAGAGGCCCCATTTGCAAAGACAAGTCGCTCCTGTGTACTGAGGTTTGCAAGATACCCCAGGATATTTGCTGCATCCCATACATCTCCTGCGCCAGTGACAATAACAGGTTCGACTTGAAATGACTTGACAAATTCAACCTCGCTTCCATTTGACCAGTAGGAGCCAGAAGCGATATGAAGATCTATTGCTATTGATATATTCTTTGCCAGCTCTTGAACTAGTTTTTTTGTGCCTTCAGTATCAGAGATTGTACCAAGGCCATACTGTTTGAGCAATATGTTACACTCATTCTCATTAATGCATAGAGAGTTCAGGTTAGAACGAAGTTCATTTATGGCTTCCTTGAATTCTTTAGGTCTTGTTTGTATGTCAGCAGGATCTAAGAGATGAAGTGCAGCGCCAGATTTTTCAAACGCAAACTTTGATAGTTCCGTTCCTTTCTTGTTGCTTGCCCAATTTGCCACAATAACAGCTTTGGAGTTTTTCAGAGCCTGCTGTTCCTTTGCTCCAAGTTTTTCAGGTCCAAAATTTTCATTGTCGCCAAGATCAGAGAGCATTACATTTACAATATTTCTGCCATCTCGGAATTCAAGTGCGGTAGTTCTGCCTGGTTTTCCATCAATTACAAAAAGCGATGCATTTTCAAACTCTGAAAATATCTCAGTTAGAAGAGCAGAACCTGCCTTGTCTGCCACCGTAATAAGAGAGACAGGACAACCAAGTCTTGCAAGAGCATATGCGACATTTGTAGCATTACCACCTTTGAGGTCCTTTTGTGGAATACCACGAATGCTTCCACCAAGCTTGCTTTTCTCAAGAATCTGGCTGTAGACCTTGTCAAGATCAGATATGGATATTATCCTATCAAGAAAAAAATCGTTTAGAACAACAACTGAATCTAGTAGGTTAATGTTTTCTAGTTTTTCTAGCATGAAATGGTTCTAGCCCATTGGAGGCATTGGAGGTCCGCCTCGTCCTCCTTTACCAGACGATGCGATTACATCATCTATTCTTAGAATCATACATGCGGCTTCTGTCGCAGATTTTATTATCTGCTCCTTTACTGCCACTGGCTCTATGATATCAAGAGAGTACATGTCAGCTACCCTTGTGTTTCGTGCATCAATTCCTGTCCATTTCTTGCCCTGACTGTGCTTTGCACGCAGAGTAACCATGGTATTGATTGGATCCATACCAGCGTTCTCGGCTATTGTCAATGGAATTATTTCAAGAGCTTCTGCATATTTTTTGATTGCAAGCTGTTCTCTTCCCTCGAATCTGTCTGCCCAATCTTTTAGACTTGATGCAAGAAATTCTTCGGGAGCACCGCCACCAGCTACAACTGCTGGTTTTTCAATTACATCTTTTACCACCATTAATGAATCGTGAAGTGATCTGTCTACTTCATCTACAACTCTTTGTGAGCCGCCTCTAATTAGCACAGTAATTGCTTTTGGATTCTTGCATCCCTCAACAAATGTCCACTTTTCTGTCTCCACCTTTCTTTGTTCTACTAGTTCGGCAGATCCTAGATCCTTTGTAGTCATATCATCGATATTACTACTGATTCTTCCACCAGTAGCTTTTGCAAGCTTTGTCATGTCGCTTTCCTTTACTCTTCTTACTGAAAGAATTCCTTGTTTTGCAAGGTAATGTTGTGCAATGTCATCTATTCCCTTTTGACATATCAAGACATTGGCACCAATTTCATGAATCTTATCTACCATTGATTTTAGCATCCTATTTTCTTCCTCAAGGAACATCTGCATTTGAGAAGGATCAGTAATTCTGATCTCTGCGCTCATCTCGGTCTTTTCAATTTCAAGAGCAGAATTTAGTAGAGCAATTTTTGCCTTTTCTGTTTTTGTTGGCATGCCACTATGAACTATTTCTTTGTCAAGTACAATACCTTTGATGAGTTGTGTATTTCTAATCGAGCCACCGGCTTTCTTTTCTACTTTAATATTATCTAGATCAACTT
>JBAVVB010000169.1:0-6469 GCA_049697075.1 Nitrosotalea sp. | reverse complement strand
ATTTGTCTATGGAACCGTCACAGCATCTGATCCGATAGGGATATCATTCATAGGGACAAACCCAAGTATTTACGCAACAGCGCCATAAACACTTTTTATCTTTAATTTAAAGACAGGATAATTTTTTTACTGCATGTATGATTTCTAGAAATCATCAAACAACATTATGAGACAGAAAAAATAAAAAAACATTTTTTGTTGCTCTGTCTTAATTTGATAACACTGACAAACTTGTATGTTAACTGGACACAAATGTAAGCGCGGCTTAATTGTTTTATCAACAATGACTAACTGAGAAACATGAATGACGTGTAACGTGGAAATATTATGAACGATATTATTTTAAAAATAGCAGAAGTAGCACAACGATATGTGGGAAGCGGAATAGGAATTGTGGATCCTAAAATAGTTGAAGAAAAAGAGTGGGAAAGCGGCAAAGTGCTAGAACTTGTGGGAAACAAAAAAAGCCATGTAAGATTATGGCCAGGCCCTCCAGAAGATTATGGGACAGGAGTTATCAGAATTGATGGATTGACTAGATACAACATAGGGTCAGGAATTGGCGAAAGAATATCAGTAAAACAGGTTGATGCGCAAGAAGCCCAACGCATAGTCTTGTCCCCAATTGAAAAAATAAGTGAGGAAGGAGTACAAGAATACATGCAGGCAAATTATGATGGCCATGTCTTGACGCATGGTGATACATTGATAGTAAGCACTCACCTTGGCGGCAAAACCCAACTCATTGTTACAAGCACAACTCCTCCAAAACCAGTGATAGTAACTGAATCAACAGAGTTCAAACTTGGCACAATGACCAAAGCCATAGAAAAATCATCTCCAAGAATTACATATGACGATCTAGGCGGCCTAAAAAAGGAAGTCCAGAAGATTAGAGAGATGGTAGAGCTTCCCATGCGACATCCAGAACTTTTTGAAAAATTAGGTGTAGAGGCCCCAAAAGGTGTATTGTTATACGGGCCACCAGGCACTGGAAAAACCCTACTTGCTAAAGCCGTAGCTGGTGAAACAAATTCTCACTTTATATCTCTTAGCGGTCCTGAAATTATGGGTAAATACTATGGAGAAAGCGAAGAGCGACTACGGGACATATTCAAACAAGCCGAAGAAAACGCACCAAGTATAATTTTTATTGATGAGATAGATTCCATTGCACCTAAAAGAGAAGAGGTTACAGGCGAATTAGAAAAGAGAATAGTTTCACAGTTACTTACGCTGATGGATGGCATGAAATCAAGAGGAAAGGTTGTTGTAATTGCAGCAACAAACAGGCCTGATTCAATAGACCCTGCAATAAGAAGGCCTGGAAGATTTGACCGAGAGATAGAAATTGGAATTCCAGACGAGACCGGAAGGCGAGAAATTTTAAACATACATGTGCGTGGAATGCCGCTTGACAAGCAAGTCAACTTGGAACGTATTGCAAAAGTAACCCATGGATTTGTTGGCGCAGATTTGGAAATTCTTGCAAAAGAAGCTGCCATGAGATCATTGAGAAGAATACTTCCAAAACTTGATCTGGAAGAAGAAAAAATATCCTCAGAAATTCTACAAAAAATTGTTATAATAGATGATGATTTTAGGGACGCACTAAAAGAAGTAAAACCATCCGCACTGCGTGAGGTATTGGTACAAGTTCCAGATGTTGTGTGGGATGATGTGGGGGGACTAGATTCTCTCAAAGAGGAGGTACGCGAAGCTGTTGAATGGCCAATGACACACTCTGACGCATTTGCATATGCCGATGTTGCCGCACCAAAAGGAATACTCATGCATGGTCCGCCAGGAACAGGCAAGACGCTTATTGCAAAAGCTGTAGCAAATACTACGGAATCCAACTTTATCAGCATAAAGGGTCCTGAACTGTTGTCAAAGTGGGTAGGTGAATCAGAAAAAGGAATAAGGGAAGTTTTTAGAAAGGCGCGTCAAGCGGCGCCATGTATAATATTCTTGGATGAAATAGATGCACTTGCCCCAAGCAGAGGATCTGGTGGTTCTGATTCCAATGTTACAGAAAGAGTAGTGTCACAAATTTTAACAGAACTTGATGGTCTTGAAGAACTACACAATGTAGTTGTTATTGGTGCAACCAACAGGCTTGATATTGTGGATTCTGCTCTTCTCAGGCCGGGCAGGTTTGACATGATAATTGAAATACCGTTGCCAGACAAAAAGGGGCGCGAGAACATCTTCAAGATTCATACAAAAAAGAAACCTCTTGGAGCAGATTTAGATTTTACAAAACTTGTGGAACTGACAGAAGGATACAGCGGTGCAGAGGTTGAATCAATATGCAGCAAGGCCGCCATGTCTGCAGTAAAGCGATACGTGGATACAAAGGAAAAAGACGTAAAAACAATCAAGGTGACACAGGATGACTTTCAACATGCCCTTGAGAAGGTAAAATCAAACCATCGAGCTTAAAATGAAAAACCAGGTACCTATTAGTAAAAAAATACCATATCTTTATTCTAAATTAGCGAAATTGGCCTTGCCCTTGATTATCAAAGATAAAAATCATGGTTGTATTTTATAACTCTAACATATAATTGAGAAGAATGACCAAAAAGAGATAATCAAAATGAGTTCACCACAAATTGTTTATGCACATTTGAAAGATGTACGGGATTTTAAGGTAGATAAAATCCTAAAGAAAGCAACCATTATCGAGTCCACTTATACAATATCCAAAGTAGTTGGCATTTTGGTAAATGCGAATTCCTATGACGTGTTTTGCATGGACGGAAAAGATGTTCTGACAATAGGTGCAAGAGATCTATTATCTGCAAAAGATGTTGAAAACATGAAAGTAAAACCGCTATTGCGAAAGATTCAGCCGCTGGCTAGAAGCGATACGGTAGAAAAGGCAGCCGCACTTTTATCCCATTATAGGATGCGCTCTGTTCCAATAGTAGAAAACAACAAGATAATTGGAGTGGTTAATGTACAGGATATCGTTGAACTCTTACAAAAACGTAATTTAAAGTGGATTCCAGCCAGCAGCATACTTGTACCGGGACTGATTACAGTAAAAAGTGGTGATTCTCTTGCAACTGCAAGAAAAATCATGATTACTAAAAAAATAGATCATCTCCCAGTAATCAAGGATGATAAAGTTTCACATGTCCTGACTTCGATGCATCTTTTGCAGGTGATAAAGCCTGGAGAGAAGATAGGAATGGGATTGCGGGGGGTAAAATCGATGAAAAAATATGAATCAGAAATTGGAAATATGGGAAGCTCACGCATTCCAAATCTTGACACACATGCGCCTCTGAGTCTAGTGATTGATTCAATGTTAAAAAATGATGCATCATGTTGCCTTCTTACCTTATGGGATCATATCCATGGAATAATCACCTACAAGGACATCATCAATCTACTTGAATCAAAAATACCAAGTGATGTTCCGCTGTATATTGTAGGCCTTCCTGAAGATTATTCCAGTGCAGAAATTGTCAAGACAAAGTTTGACAAGATAATCCGAACTCTCAGAAAAGTATACCCAGATGTGGAATCAGCAAAGGCATCAATTAAAACAATACACAATATTGCAAGTAACAGGCCACATTATGAGGTAGGTGTTAGGATCATAACTCCATACAAGACGTATAATTATGACGAGATGGGATGGGATCTCTCAAAGATTTTTGATAATTTGGGAAGCAAGGTAGTCAGAAACTTGTCCCAGCGCAGCACGAAACGTTTGAAGACATCTATTAGAAAAATAGACATGAAAGATATCTTCTAAGCAGCAGGACCAAAATAGTAAGACGTGCTGTTTAGGGAGATATTCTTAAATATTTCTTCTTGCTAGAATAATTTGCGTTTTATAAAAAATAACTTATATTAGATTATTTCATGTAATACTAGTCAGATGGTAAAATATATCAAACCCATAGACATCGTCAAGAAGAAAAAACTAGAGCCTGGCTTTGAACCTAGCATAAAGACTTTATCGCGCATACTCAAAACCATGGTAGATAATGGTCCTGAGGCAAAGACCAGTTTATCACTTGATGCCAATCTCAATTATGCCAGGCTTGCAAAGCATATCGTCTGGCTGGAGAAAAAAGGACTTGTTGAATCAACAATTGAAAAATCCAAGATTAATGTCGGCCTTACCACAAAAGGCAGAATATTTGCATCAACGTTTTCAAGTGACCAGTGACAGACAAGTCTGTGATACTGACAAACTTGTATGTAAAACTGACACAAATGTAAGCGTAGCTTAATTATTTTTACCGGCAATAACTAACAATGGTAAACACATGCAAATCTTTAGACGATATGTGGAGGGACATAGAAGATTTCGGGTTTGAGCGTGAATTACTTGATCCACGTAATGATCTAGCGTACAAAAATGTTCAAGATTTGCATTTGGCAATAAAAAATCATGAATCATCAACCGAAGAAAATAGAGAAAAAAATCAGCAAAAACTACAGTCCTAATTATCACATGAATATATAGAATGTTATGATAATGCGCTCCAAAAAAACTATATTGTTAAGAATAAAATTAAAACACGGCTTTGAGCCAAACATAAAATCCCTAGAGGGCATTATCGATAATACACTAAAAACAACAAACAAGAATCAAATCCTGATACTTCCTGTACTTATCTGGAATAAGACCAGGTTCTTAAAATGGAATGATTTCGAGAAAAAACCTGATCCTAAATCTAAAGCATCAGCTAGCTCAGCAATAGGATTTGAATCACAGCCAATCATTGAGCATATTAAGACTGAAACCAAATTCAAATTTAAGATTGGAGATATGCAACTCAATGCAGTTTTTATTCCTGGCTTGTCTTGGGTAGTAAAAAGCATCAGTAAGAAAAATAGCATATTGCTTTTAAAACATGAACAAGGGCATTTTGATCTGGCCCAAGAAATCACTAGAAAAACTAGGATTAACACAACCAAACGTTTCCAGAACAGAGTCTTTGTTGCAAAAGGAAAAAATGAAGACAAGGCAAAAAAATACGCGATATCTCAAGTAACTAAAATGAGAAAAAAGATCGATGGTACATTACAAAAGGAACTCAAAAGCCAACAAACAAAATATGAAGATAACACCAATCATGGATTAATCAAGGAATATCAAGAGGAATACAACAAAAGATTTGACAAGCTAAGAAAATAAATGACTTTGCATGCAGATTAAAATTGTGCATGTCATGACTTGATCTGGCATGATAGTAATTGTCTACAAAAATGGTTTCCCCTGTTTTGAGCGTGAGAATATTTGCGTTTTTGTCAGTTTCATGTACATTTCTGTACGTCAAGGTTATAACCATCCCGTACGTATACTTGATCCCATGGCTATGTATTCAGAAATTATCAACATTGTAAATAAGAAAAAACTAGAGCCTGGCTTTGAGCCAAGCATGAAAACTTTGTCGCGCATACTGCAAACCATGACAGATAACGGACCTGGAGCAAAGACCAGCTTATCACTTGATACCAATCTCAATTACGCCAGGCTTGCAAAGCATATCGTCTGGCTGGAGAAAAAAGGACTTGTTGAATCAACAATTGCAAAATCCAAGATTAATGTTGGACTGACTGAAAAAGGCAGGACTTTTGCGTCAACGCTTGCAAGTGACCAGTGACAGACTAGTCAATAAAACTAACAAACTTGTATGTAAACCAGACACAAATGTAAGCGCAGCTTATTAATCAATTTCACAAATTAGAACGACATGAAGAGTCATGTACCCAGAGTGGTGTGGTGATGTATTTCGACACTAGCGACCATGTCAAGAATAAAAAAAAACGTGATTTTGAGCCAAGCATGAAGACTCTATCACGCATACTGCAAACCATGACCGATAACGGCCCGGAGGGAAGGACCAGTTTGTCATTTGATACCCATTTGAATTATACCAGACTTGCAAAGCATATCATCTGGCTAGAGAAGAAAGGTTTTGTTGAATCAACAAAAGATGAATCCAAGATTAATGTTGGACTGACTGCAAAAGGCAGAATATTTGCATCAATGCTTTCAATTGATTAATAGCAAAACCAATGCAACGTAAAATTCCTTGAAGGGATATGGGTTCTCAATAGATGCAAATGATTCAACAAGGGGCCAAATTCATGATACTGACAAAATTGTCAATAAAACAGACACAAGTGTAAGCGTAGCTTAATAATTATTTTCATGAATAAAGTGGCATGACTCAGCAGATGCAACATGAGCACAAGTGGGCTGTCACATTGGACCACCACTGGAAATGTATTACTTGTGGAAAGACATTTGGATAACCCAAAAGCTTTCCATTTTTTTGTATCGATATAAAATTTCAGACTTTCTTACCATTATAAATTAGATATGTCAATAATGAAAGAAATATGCAAACGCTGTAAGAAGCACAAAGAGCTAGCAATCTTAAAACCAAGACTATGCCATGACTGTGTAATTGCAGAAGGAAAATCCAAAGAT
>JBAVVB010000168.1:0-3115 GCA_049697075.1 Nitrosotalea sp. | reverse complement strand
GAGCACAGCCCTTCTCTGTTTTCGAGCAAGTACTTGATAACATCTAACCTAATCTAGAAAGTGATACAATGGTCAAACCAAAAATTGAAAAACAAGATTCTGTAAAATTATATCGCCTACGAAAGATGTTAGAAGAGTTATCGGATAAAAGCGGGCATGGAACTGAACTGATTACGCTTTACGCGCCACCAAAAAAGGCTCTACATGAAATCATAAATGGGTTAAGAGAAGAGCAAGGAACTGCAGACAACATAAAGTCAGATCTCACTCGTACCCATGTTGTTGATGCATTGTCAAGAGTAATCCAGCGATTGAAACTGTACAAAAAAACTCCAGATAACGGGCTTGTTATGTTCTGTGGTGCGTTACCTCCAGAAGGCGGTGGCCCAATTGGAAGCGAAGTGATAAGAATGTACGAGATAGAGCCGCCAAAAGAACTCCAGACATTTCTTTACAGATGCGATGATCATTTTCATGTAGACATTCTAAAAGACATGCTCAGAGAAGAAAACATGATAGGATTTCTTGCAATCGATGCAAAAGATGCAGGATGGGGCCTGTTGCGTGGAGACAGACTGGATGTGTTGTCTGAAACATCCTCAGGAGTTGCAGGCAAACACAGGCAAGGCGGTCAGTCTGCAAGAAGATTTGAGAGATTAAGAGAGATGGAGCTTAATGATTACTACAACAGAGTTGCACATACGACAAAGGAATATTTCATTGACATCTACCCAATAAAAGGCCTCATCATCTCAGGACCTGGTCCCACTAAAGAAAATTTCATAAAAGAAGAATATTTAGAATACAGACTTCAGAATATGATAACTGCAACGCTGGACACTTCATACGCGGGTGCCGAAGGTGTCAGGGAGGCCTTTTCAAGGGCACAGGATGTACTTACAGATTTTAGGATGGTTGAAGAGAAAAGACTGGTAGAGAAGTTATTCTATGACATACACAACACAAAAGGTCTTGCTACTTATGGGTTAAATGATGTAATAGACCTGCTCAAAAGAAACGTGGTAGACATGATACTAATAACTGATGATACCAACTTGCGCAAGATTGACATTACATGCAAGAGATGCCAACATGTACAGTCAGAGATCCTGGAAAGGCCAAAGGTAATTTCCAAAATACAGGAACTTTTGAGCAAACCTTGCCCCAGCTGCAAGAGCATGGATCTTGAATCATCAGAAAGAGACATTGTGGATTACCTATCTTTGCTTTCTAATGAGGCAGGAACAAAAATAGAGGTCATATCAGGCACTACCGAACACGGGGCAATGTTGTCAAGCATAGGAAAGATAGGTGCATTTTTGAGATACAACCCAAATCAATAATTCAAATTATAAAATTCGGTAACTCTAAATAATTTGCATTTTCAATTCCAAACATGGAACATGTAACACCTGAGGAATTTGATTCAAAGGTATTGAACAATGGTAAAAAGACGCTTGTTCTTTTTTATGCCAGTTGGTGTCCTTATTGTGCAAATTTCAAACCTCTCTTTGAAAGCACGAATGTGAATAATGCTAAAAAAGTTGGATCTCTTATAGATGAAGACGAAAATCCACTTTGGGATAGATTTAACATTCAGGCAGTTCCCACAATGATTGTTTTTGAAAAAGGAATGATAATAGATAGAAAAGATGCAAAAAAACAGGTCGGATTAACTAAAGCAGACATGGAATCAATCATAACAAAATTAGTCTGATTTTATAAAATTTTTAATTTTATTAGATAGTTTTTCTAGCTCTTCATCATTTGCGATCATTCTTCGTTTCCACGGATTGCTCATCGCCTCATATCTTGGTATGACATGCACATGAACGTGAGGAATTATCTGATTTGCGGCCCTACCATTATTTTGACCAATGTTAAATCCGTCTGCTCCTGTAGCTTTCAATATAGCTTTTGCCACACGTGGAACTTTGGCAAATAAAGACGATACGTCCTCTGTTGACATGTCAATTATTTTTTCATGATGTTCTCGTGGGATTACAAGTGAGTGACCAAGATGAATTGGATACTTGTCCATTATGGCAATATGCGTTTTGTCTTCATAGATCAGATATGCATTTTGTTTTCCTGCAATTATGTCACAGAAAATGCAGTTCATGAGATCCTCAGTCTTGTATTTTATTTATAGTATAGGACTGCCAACAAAGCTTTTGCGAAGATATCATCCGAGTCTTGTGTCCAGGATACAATACAGATTCATACAGATTTATCAAATCAGATACGTGAAAATGTGTTAGTTAATGAGTCATGCACGTGTTTGATTTTAATGACATTTTGGCTGATTTTTATGATTTTGACATAAGTTATGAATTCAAAGCCAAATAAGCTGTAGACTATAGAAAACGCTTATGTATACGAGGCAGCAACACTCGATAATGCACAAGCGAATCGTTAAAATTGCAAGCGCCATAGTCGCTGCATTAGTTCTAACGCTTGTGGGAGCTAATTCGTCTGTTCATGCATTAAGTGACGCCATATACTATCCACCATCATTTGGTGGTGCGTCTTCTGCTGGGTCTTCACTTGGTGGTACTCCATTGACCTACAGCGATGGCTTGACCATTAATGGAAATACCTATGACATATCCAAGAATGTACAAACGATACCAACTGTACCACTTTACGTGGGTGCACCTGCAACCATAACAGTCAAACTATGGGACAGCAGCGGTACGTACGAAATTCAAGGAGTGGCCATGTTTCTCAATGTAAGAGGATACAACCCGAGCGCAGGAAGTAGCGATACATGGGTACAGTATTCCACAACAACTGGAGTTACTGTGCATGATCCTCATGGTCTCCTAGGCACTACTACAGCTAGCGTCACGTACGACAAAAGCTTCATGTATGTAACATTCCATCTGCTACCAAACAATCCAATGAACACATCATGGATGATTTTCACAGCATGGGATAAGCACATGTCAGCCAATACTGCCAAGATAGATAATGCAGTAAACTTTTCATACATACCATTTTCGTACTAAGTTCAACTCCCTCAAGTTTCATAACTTTTTTTGATTATTTTTCATTAGTTTATCCAAAATTATTTGACAAACCAGATCTTGCACAGTTTTGCATTATCAGATAT
>JBAVVB010000167.1:0-5354 GCA_049697075.1 Nitrosotalea sp. | reverse complement strand
GCAAATGCATAGATCCAAATTCTTCTTTTTCTTGTTCCAACACTATCTTCTTTTTTAAAATTTGGCGCATATTCTTTTTGCAATTTGATATCATCGTACCACTTTTTCCTTGCAATCTCTGTTTTTGTATCGTCTTGGCCTGGTATACCCTTGTCCCACAAATTTTCATATTGGGCATTTTCATCAGCCTTTTTTGAATCAAGATATTTGTCGTACTCTTTTCGCGTCTGTGGGTTGCTGAGAATCTCATAAGCTTCTTGAACCTCTTGGAAACGTTTTTCCCATGCATCTTTCTCATTTGGCGGGTTTCTATCAGGATGAGTTGCTCTTGCCTTTGCCCTGTATGCTTTTTTTATTTCTGACTGACTTGCTGTAGGCAAAACCTCCAAAATGTCATAAGCATTTCTGATATTTTCAAACCTGTCTATGTTAGAGGACATTTCTTAATTTTCTCCAAAAATTTGCAATCATTAGACTTTTTATGTTTTCCAATCTTCTCACACTCTATACTTGATATGATAAAATCAAGTTACTTTTTAACAAATACCATTTGCTTTTCCTCAATTAGTTTTGCTTTTCATTCTCTGAAGCGTTTGTGCCCAGTTTATAAAACAGGACCAAATTACCGGTTCTCTGGTATTTTCTTTTTTCATGCCAGATTTCTACTGAAAAACGTCTTTGTCTTGCCAAATGCTTCCTTTGCCGCATCCCTGTTGTATGAAGGCCTCTGTTCGTTGAAGAAAGCATGAACGGTACCTTTGTAGATCTTCATCTCAAACTCCTTGTGGTATTTTATCATGTTCTCTACAAGGTTTGATATTGCAAAATTGATGTGTGGGTCCTCTTCTGCATAGTGGCAAAGCACGGGTCCCTTTATTTTTTCAATGGATTCAAGTGGCTTGGGATTTGAACCGTAAAAGATTACAGTAGCTCCAAGTGGCATGATTGTAGAGAGTTGAAAGGCAAGTCCTCCACCTAGGCAAAAACCCATTGCTCCAAGCGGTTTTCCACTTGTTGCATTAGAGTTTGCAAGATATTTGCAGCATGTTATGATATCTTTGACCAGATCTTCTTCCATTTTTTGCCTTTCTTTGAATATTATCTGGACTACTCTTTTTTCAGACTCGGACATTTTTTTTGTGGCCTCTTCAATTGCGTCTGGATCTGACATTTTGTTTGGAGGCAGTGCCATGATCTTTTTCATTGCAGATTCTATGTTTTGCTCGTTGAGTGTGTCTTTGTATCTTGAGAACAGGTCAGGGGCGAGTACCACATAGCCTTCTTTTGCAAACTTTTTTGCAACTTCTTCTATCTGGCTGTTAAGGCCCCATACCTCGTGTAATATGATAATTCCAGGCAGTCTTTTTGCAGTCTTGGGAGACGCAAGGTATGCTCCAATTGAGATACCGTCTTGTTGAATGGTGATTCTCTTTTTTATTATCTCCAATACAGAGATGACTTGCTATCTTGAATTTAAAGTGTAAAACAGGCCAAATCTCATTATTGATACACCTTTGGCAAGACGATATGATGTTTAGATGCTAAAAAAATCCTAAATATTTAATGAAAATTCACTGCAGTGATGGTACCAATGACAATGGCTATAGCTCCTAGCACAAAGTTGACAAGGTATATCCTGTCACTCTTTGCCAGCTTTAGCAGATATGATATTACAACCAGTCCTACTAGGGCAGATGATGCTATAGCTATTAGGATCCCAGTTGTATCTATGCTTGCAATTGCAGCATGAACCTCTTTTTTGCTAAACAGTACTGTCATCATAAATGCGCCAATGGCTGCTGGAATGTACGCAAGAAATGATAGCCTAAATGCAACATCGGGCTTGACACCCATTAGCAGCATTGTTGAAGTTGTCATGCCAGACCTGCTTACCCCAGGAAACGCTGCAATTCCCTGTGCAATACCGATTGCAAGATAATGTTTTATTTTCATGTCATCGAGGCTGCCAATTTTTTGGCTTGTCCTTGAGCGCCTAATGTAAATGCCGTTTGATATCAGTATTACACCAAGAATTAGCATTGGTATTCCAACATTGTACGAGCCTTCCAAGACATGCTCTACTACAACATAGATGGGCACGCCTATTACTGCAGTGACTCCAGTTACAACAACCAAGTATGCCAAAAGTTTTCTATTTTTGATTAGCGAGATGACATCTTTTCTAAAATAAATGAGTGCGGAACCCACCGAGCCAATCTCCATGAACAGGCCAAAGGCATAAGCTACAACTAGGGGTAACCCAAAGAGCGCATTTGAAACAACTAGAACCTGGGTCTTGCTACTTATGGGCAGCCATTCTGCAATTCCTTGCACCACGCCAACTATAATAGAATAAAGAATGTTTACCGGCAACTTTTTTTCAAGTCATGGCTGCTATATTAGAACCTAAGCAAAAATATGCCTGTTTTTGGATGGCTTACAATTACTTGCAAAAATTGGCAGATGCGGTACACAGACACACGGATAATGTTGCATTCTTGGAACTGTGTTTCATGCTTGACAAATCTAGTGGTAGGGTCTTGGCAAATGAGTGCCAGTGAAATTCCAATAAAAATGTCACAACAAAATCGCGTAATTTTGTAATTTTTTGAACGATCCCCTTCTTTAATTTTTAGAGATTAATTGGCTAAATAATGTAAGATTTACATTGGTATATGTCTAAATAGCTAAATTTTATGTTAAAATTTTTTGATGGTCTAACTCAAGTCATGTGCGCTGCCAGTTAAATGAAATAATGCACACTGAAAATTTTTCATCTGACAGGCTTGCAGACATTGTCGCAAAAATAGAACAGGAAAACGCGATATTTGCCAAAAAGTCGGCACTAGACTCATTCCCACTTCCATCGAAGATACTGGGACGGGAAAAACAGATCGAACAACTCGTTAGATTTCTTTTAGGGTACAAATACAGTCTCGTAGTTCCTTTCGTATCTGTATACGGTCGGAGTGGTTCGGGCAAGACTACGATTGTGCAGCATGTCTGCGAGAAACTTCCAGATGTTGATTATGTTCTCGTAAATCTTCGACGAGCTAGTACAGTATTTGGATCTTTAAATTTGATTTTGGCAGAACTTGGCTTGAATGTAATGAAGGGCTCGCAAGGAACAGCTGTATCATTTAGCAAGATAGCAGGAGCAATCAAATCCAGAATGAGAAAAAATTCTAAGAAACTTTTTGTACTGATACTCGACGAATTTGACGTGATATTTGAGGACAGGCGGGGACGACCTTCAGACTTTATTTATAAATTAATTGAGCTTGAAAAAGATCTGGCGAGAGACAGCATTCATCTTTGCATTGTTGGGATATCAAACAATGTACTTTCAGAATATGACATAGACGACAGGGTGAAATCTAGAATTGGAACATCCGAGATTTTTTTTGAACCATATTTTCACGATCATGTCCTGTCAATTCTACGTGAACGGGCGATGGAAGCATTTGTAGTTCCTCCTGACCATGCTGTACTACAGCATTGCGCCAAGCTTGCATCCCAAGAGCATGGTGATGCAAGACGAGCGATTGATCTGCTAAGAGTTGCAGCGGAGCGTGCAAGTACTGAAGGTACCATGGCTCTAACTGTATCGCACATTGACGCAGCATCAAAAGAACTTCAAAACGACAGGGTCGAGAGCGTGATAAAACAATCGCCATATCACTCTAGGAGAGTGCTTGCAGCAATCGCAAGAATAACTTTTCTGAGTGGGGAAGAATGGCATTATACCTCCATTATCGTTCAACAGTATAGAAGAGTATGGCCAGATGGCTCCACTCTGCTCAAATATAGGAGGGTATCTGAGATTATCCACGAGATTGAAAATGCCGGATTTTTGGTATCACGGGTGGGTTCAACTGGGCGTCATGGCTATGGAAAACAGTATCGGCTAAAAATTTCTCCACGTGAAGTGGGCCGTGATATGGATTCTGTATGGTGGGGGAATGTGGTCAAAGCCAAGAAGATGCATGACGACAGGGTAGAATTTATGAGAAAGGAATTTGCAACATCTCAAAAAGAAAAAAATACCCTTGAGAGAATGCAGGCGGTTGAAAGAGTGGCGACATCTTGGAGTGATTACGTCTGGCTTGACAGGGCAGACATTGGAGAAGAGATGGGAGATGAATAACCCAATGTGCAGAAGTCGTGGAAACAAAAATGAGTTGCAGTCAATTTATGAGCGCAGAATTGCAATTCGGCAGATACTTGCAAAATCAGGAGAAGATCATGTTATGGACAAGGGATTTGTCTTGCAAGAGCTTGCAAAGCAAGGGTTTCATCCAAGCAAGCGCACACTTGAGCGAGACCTTGTAGAAATACAAAGAAAGTATAGAATAAGAAAAAGGATCAGACTAGATTACAGGAAAAAAATTGATCTTTGCTATGGATACATGAGAAAGATTGACCGTATGTGTGACAGGATATTTGTCGATTCAAAAAAGGCCATGACTGTTACATCTGTAGTAATTGGCCCAAAGGTAACAAAAATTATAGAAGAGACTAACGCAGAAAGGGTTGCCAACATTAAATCTAGTGTGTTAGAGATCCAGACTCAGGTATGTGGGATGATGCTCAGAATGCTTGCAAAAGCCGCCAAGGGCCACAACATAAACATGTATCCTGCTGCATTTACACGAAAACATGTACAGGTCACACAAAAAGGAACAAAGCTGCAATCGACTATCAGAAATATCATGATAGAAAAAGTCAAGGCTGAGAGTTTGTTTAAAGGATCAGCCAAGAAAAAACCTCGTGAGCGCAGAAAAAAGAGAATAATTCGTCTTGATATTACATGTGACTAGAGCCTTCAGTGGGTTCAGACTTGTAAGAATATGACATCAAAATGGAAAGAACGAATGGCGAGTTAGATAGAGGGAAGATATTGCGTGGAATGGATCTAACTTCAAACAAATTAGCCCAGAGTAGAAATACTGGTTAGCATATCTATTTATTAGATCATTTTACCAAAATATAGATACAGATGACCAGTGCCGAAAGTCACTTTTTAATGAGTATGCAAAACAAAGAAGCCTATCGTGGAAAATGGATTGCTATTCTAGATAATAAAGTAATTGCAGAAGGTAAAGATCTAGAGACAGTATACAAAGAAGCCACGGAAAATTCAAAGATACGTACTCCATTATTCAAACATATTGCACAAGAAGATAAAGAAGAAACTTTAATTCTTTAATTATCACTGCTTTTCAAACCTGATATGGTCGGCGGAGATCGTTTTCAAGAAAAGATGCATTTTAAGTACGTTACTGAATCCTTTATTGATCAAGCCGGACAGCAAGTACATTTTATTCCTAGGCCAAAAATAGAAGTTGTATTTA
>JBAVVB010000166.1:0-2903 GCA_049697075.1 Nitrosotalea sp. | reverse complement strand
GTGGAAAGAAGCTTCAATTCTGGACAGTAAACTCGGGGCAAGCAATATTGCCATGTTTTACGACTCGGCAAGATGACATATTAATAAAAGATTAAATTCAGCACTATTTTTTGGACAACAAATGTCGCTGTCAACTAATCCTGACGATAAACCAATACCTGCTCGAAAAGACAAGAATCCACATAACTACAGAAAAGTGGGGTATTCGATGATAGTAATTTCAGTATCTCTAACAATAATTGGAGTACTTTCGTGGAATCTTGCCAGCGATTACCATTTCTCAACTAACATAATGGCTTTACAAGAAGTAGATACCATGACACCAAGTTCAGGCTACAATATTATTCTTTTTGATACTTCACAACCGGTAGGTGCAAAACTGAAGATGCTGGATCACGCAGATACATTTGATGCTGCACAACAACTGCAATCCCAAGATGCGGCACAAAATCCAGGGTCGACAATACAAGTTCTAATCTTTAACGGCTCTAAAGATTACAACCTAAACCAAATGGCAGGTGCCGAAGTATTTGTCCAGACTCCAAAGACAGGCTACAACGTGGTCCTTGATAATTACAATTTGGCAGTGGGAGCAAAACTAACGTCAGGCTCCTACGAACCCACTCTTGCCAACGCTACTGCATATGAACAACTACAAACAAATCAAATACAAGGACAAGAAGTCAAAATTCTAATTTTTTCGTCATCGTTTCCTGATAATCTGAAACTGGTAACAAATTCCAGTGCCCCTGTAACAAATTACACAATGGTGCTACCACCAAGTCCCGTCTCAAGTACACCGCAAACAACTACAAATCAAACAACTTCTGTTGAGAGTTCAGACAGTTCTAATGCAACAGCTGCTCCATCATCACAAGTATCATCTAACAAAACTACAACTGTTGTAGCAACAAATCAAACCGTATCTGTTGTAGCAAACAAAACTGCAGTTGTAGCAACAAATCAAACCGTATCTGTTGCAGCAAACAAGACTACCGGTATCTCGTCTAACCAAACTAGTTCCACGTCTTCAAAAACAATGAACGCAACAACATCCAAAGTTGTCATGAATGCAACTGTCACTACGGGAGTCTCAAAATTAATTAACCTAAATGAAACAATAAGTCTTAACGTCACAGGAAAGTAAAGGCTAGACTAGTTCTTCATCAATCTCATCTATGGGATCAAGATATTGTCTGCACGAACAGTTTGGTATTAGGCATCTTCCAGCTTTTAGAAAAGAATGACTCTCACTTGACGGCTCATGTATGGCATCAGTGTGGTGACAGCGCTTACAGTTCATAACTGAAAGAATTTACACTGTTATTTAATATTTGAAAAATATCTAAAACAGAAAATAAGATAGAACAATACAAATAGCTATTTTCAACTCTAGAAATAGTGGAACCAAACAAGTTAATTCATGAGTCCAGTCCGTATCTTTTGCAGCATGCCTACAATCCAGTAAAATGGTATCCATGGTGTGATGAGGCCCTAAAGAAAGCAAAGGATGAGAACCAACCCATATTTCTCAGTGTAGGTTACAGTGCATGTCATTGGTGCCATGTTATGGCACACGAGTCTTTTGAAAGCCAGGAGATTGCCGAAATAATGAATGAAAACTTTGTCAATATCAAAGTAGATCGAGAGGAAAGGCCAGACATTGACGATATTTATCAAAAAGTATGCCAGCTAGTTACAGGTAGCGGCGGTTGGCCTCTTAGCGTATTTCTCACCCCTGACCAGAGGCCATTTTATGTTGGAACATATTTTCCGCCACTTGACAATTATGGAAGGCACGGTTTTGGAAGCATCATAAGACAGCTTGCACAATCTTGGAAGGAAAAGCCACATGATGTGGAGGCTGCCGCGGACAACTTTGTCAATTCGTTGCAAAAAACCGAGTCTATCTCAATGCCTACAAAATTGGACAAATCCATACTTGATGAAGCTGCTGTAAACTTGCTTTCACTTGGGGATCCAACCAATGGAGGATTTGGCGGTGCTCCAAAATTTCCAAATGCTGCAAATCTGTCATTTATGTTGCGATACTCTAAACTGTCTGGAATCTCAAAGTTTCAGGAATTTACACTGAAAACTCTGACAAAAATGGCAAATGGAGGAATATATGATCAAATCAGGGGAGGGTTTCACAGATATTCAACAGACTCTAGGTGGCTTGTACCGCATTTTGAAAAGATGTTGTATGATAATGCACTGTTACCAGTTGTATATGCTGAGGCATATCAGATAACAAAGGACGAAAAATATCTTGATGTGATAAATCGCACACTGGGATACGTTTTGAAGGAAATGACCTCACCTGACGGCGGATTCTATTCTGCACAGGATGCAGACTCGGAAGGAGAAGAAGGAAAATATTATGTTTGGAAAAAAAATGAGATTCGAGAAATACTTGGAAGTGACGCTGATCTTTTTTGCCTATATTATGACGTTGTAGATGGAGGAAACTTTGAGGGTCATAACATATTGCACAACAACATAAACCTGTCTTCTGTCATATTTCAATTTGGCAAGACTGAATCTGAAGCACACGATATCCTGGAAAGAAGTAAGGTAAAGCTTTTGGATGCAAGAAACAAACGTGTGTTGCCTGGTAGAGACGAAAAGATTCTTACTGGTTGGAACGGACTTATGATAACGGGATTTTTACGAGGATATAGAGTTACAAGAAACGCTGATTTCTTAAAAGCTGCAGAAAACTGTATCAAGTTTATAGAAGAAAAAATGGTGAAAAATGGAGAATTGTTACATACTTACAAAGATGGGCAAGCAAAACTTAGAGCATATCTTGACGATTATGCATATTTTGTAAATGCGTTACTTGATTATTTTGAAGCCCGACCTACCAAGAAATACTTGGATCTTGCAGCGCATTACGC
>JBAVVB010000165.1:0-3279 GCA_049697075.1 Nitrosotalea sp. | reverse complement strand
TAAATATGGTATCATTGCAGATTCCGGGTCTTTCACGAGGACCTCTTGGAAGCACCAATCCGATAGTAAAGGGAATGATTCCATCTGTTTTCGGCATCATGCTAATTGCAATTGGACTCAATCTTTTCAATGCAATGATAAAACGTAAGATGGTAGATCAAAATAAGGTAAAGAAATTACTCAAGGACACTAGAGCTTGGCAAAAAGAACGTATTACCGCCTTTAAAGCAAAAGACCAAGAAAAGATAGATGAATTAAACAAGAAATCTGCTTACATGAACAAGATGAATATGGAATTAATGCAATTGAACATGAGGCCAATGATGATTACATTCTTGCCTCTTATTCTGGTATTTTATTTTGTACTGCCTCCACTTTTTTCGTATACGGTTGCAGTATCACCAATACCACTGAATTTCATTCCTGGTAATTTTTTCCAACTCACATGCACAGCAGAGAAGATTGTATCTACACCTAGTGTATGTAAACACGTAAACGATCTATATTTCTGGGCATGGTATTTCCTGTCATCTGCTTCCTTTAGCGGCATAATAATGCGACTTACCAAGACTACAATGGACACAAGTTGAATTGCTTAGATCAGTAATAATATCAGGCTCTCCAGCCATTGGAAAGACTACTATAGCAAAGGGCCTTGCAAAGGAATTTGACCTGAAATACATTAGTGGAGGCGACGTACTCAAAGAGATGGCAAAAGAAGAGGGATTTCAGACTGAAAAGGATGATTTCTGGGATACTGAAGCAGGAATGAAGTTTCTGAACATGAGGAAAGGTAACTCAGAATTTGATAAAATAGTTGATGAGAAACTGAAGAAAATGTTCCTAACAGAGGCTGTAGTCATAACTAGCTATACTCTTCCTTGGCTGGTTAAGGATGGGATTAAAATCTGGCTTGCCGGTTCACAAGAAATTAGTGCAAAAAGGATGACAACAAGAGATCATATATCGTATGAACATGCACTTGGAATTGTGAAAAAAAGATACGAAGAAAATAAAATGATATACAACAAACTATATGGCTTTAATTTTGGAGATGATCTATCTGTGTTTGACGAAATAATAAATACAGACGGTCTGGGTCCAGTTCAAGTGCTTGAACTTGCAAAAAAGGCAGTGAAAAATCATTATGACACTCAAACAAGTAGAAAATCTTAGAGTCATAGATCAGGACATAACAAATGACTCGTATGGTACTTACTATGATAAAAGATCGATAGAACAGCTTCTCAATTACGGTTTCATATTGCTGGATAAACCAAATGGCCCTACTAGCCATGAGACTGTTTCATGGGTAAAGAAAATATTGAATGTGCCAAAGGCTGGGCATAGCGGTACTTTGGATCCACAAGTCTCGGGACTTTTGCCAATTGGTTTTGGTGAAGCAACCAAAGCACTGATAGTTCTTTTGCTTGGACCAAAGGAATATCACGCTTTAGGTAGACTTCACTCACTACCTTCTAAAGAAAAATTGGGACAAGTATTGAAATTATTGACAGGAAAGATTTACCAAAAGCCCCCGCAACGATCAGCTGTATCAAGGCAAACTAGAATAAGAAATGTATATGAAATCGAAGTTGTAGAAGAAAAGGAACGACTCTTACTTTTGCGTATATTGTGCGAAGCAGGAACATACATCCGAAAAATTTTCTACGATATGGGGGAAATTTTGGGACCGGGAGCTACAATGATAGAGTTAAGGAGAACGCGAGTGGGACAATTTAATGAAGATTCAAACCTTGTGAAAATGCATGACCTTGTAGATGCATATGCATTATGGAAAGAAAAGAATGACGAGTCAAAGATAAGAAGAATACTTATGCCAATCGAACATTGTCTGAGTGAGATAAAGTCAGTAGTAATAAGAGACTCTGCAGTAGACGCACTGTGTCACGGTGCTCAATTGGCAATACCTGGAATTCTTGAAATCTCAAATGGACTTAAAAAAGGAGACTTGGTTGGTGTCTATACACAAAAAGGAGAGATTGTGGCTCTTGCAGAGGCTATAATGCCAGAAGACGAAATAGTTGAAAATACCAAAGGGTTTGCATTCCAGATAAAAAGAATCATCATGGCTCCTAACACTTATCCCAAAAGCTGGCGCTCAAGGGCAGTAGTTAACAATTAAAAAGGAATCAAAATCACCTTTTGAAAGTTGATTCCAAAAGGAGCTACGATTTGTTTTGTTGTAGGGGCCATAGGCGCGGGAATAATTGGGGCTTATTTGTTTCAAATCTCCAACCAGACCCCCTCTCTAGTTTACCAAAACGGACCATCGCTTTCCATAATCCCAGAAAAAATAAACTATCATCTAGATGAGCCAGTTCACATAAGGATAATTAATTCAGGCACAGTGCCTTTGACGTTTTCTGATTCTTCGTTTGGATTGAAGATTAGGGGCTTGGATGGTACTATCATATACTCACCGGTATCTGCACAAACGATTTCCATGCTAAATCCTCATGAAGAGAAAATGTTTGTCTGGAATCAAACAAAAACCGATGGAAGTAAAGTTATTGGGGGTAGGTATGAAATCGAGTCCAGCACATCGCCAGACACAGATAATGCATTGAAAAAATCAGTTACGATAAACATCTTTCAGTGATACTGCTGAACTTGTATGATGTATCAATTAACGTAATATATGGTCAATTTTTACAACGAAGTTGACTTGGCGAATTAATGCCGGGGTCGCCTAGCCTGGTAGGGCGCGCGCCTGGAAATGAAAACCATAAAGCGCGTACTCGCAAGGGTCCGAGAGTTCAAATCTCTCTCCCGGCGCCTTAATTTTTCAATTTAGCTTTTGAATCTGATTTTAGAGTTTGAAAAAATTCAAACTGACAACAAAAAATACTTGATTTTGCTAACTTATCTAAAGTGTGATATTGATACTTTTTCGCCAATCTTTAGATCTTTTTGGATCTTTACTTTTCTAATTGCATCTTCAAAATGTTTTATGGTCACCTTTGCATTTTCAACCTGTTTTTCTGCCTCTTTTGGATCTGGATATTTTTCAATAAACTCGTGTATAACAAGAGATACTGCAGTATTTGCAATGGAGGCAACATCTGCACCGCTAAAACCCTCTGTAGCTTCTGCAATCTTGTCTAGGTCTACATAGTCTGGGTTTATGCCATTTTGAGTTCCAATCTCGCTCTCAATTGGAATATCTTTTGAGTTTATCTCAAGTATTTTGAGTCTGCCAGCTTTATCTGGTATTGGCACTAGTACCATTTTGTCAAATCTACCGGGTCTAAGTAG
>JBAVVB010000164.1:0-4742 GCA_049697075.1 Nitrosotalea sp. | reverse complement strand
CTTTGTGCTTTGGATTCATTGAAGATAACAATTTCCGGAGTACGCGGAATTTTTGCTGATGATCTTAATATCAAAGACATAATACATTTTTGTCGGAATTTTTCTCATCTCATAAAATCAAAAAGATGCGTTCTGGCACGAGATACCAGACCATCAAGTGAAATTCTTTCTCATGTTGCGTCTGCTTCGCTTATGGAAAGAGGCATTTCAGTATACAATTTAGGAGTGGCACCCACCCCAGTTGCATTCAGAGAGTCAAGAAAGTATGGGAGTGGACTGATAGTAACATCTTCCCACAACCCACTAGAATGGAATGGACTAAAGTTCATCATAGACGGTAGAGGGATCAATGAATCAGAACTAGAACGTATGCTAAAAGAAAAATCACACTCAAAAGAAAAAATAGGTTCAGAATCAGAAATTGATTCTAGCTATGTCAAAGAAGCTGCAAAGTTGATTGGCAATGTGAGCGGTAAACCAAATGTTGCCGTTGATGTAGGAGGCGGGGCAGCCTTTGAAGTGGCCCCATTACTTTTGGGTAAACTTGGATGTAAAGTAAAAAAAATAAATCACGTTCCAGGCAAGTCCTCGCGTGGGCCTGACCCGACTTCTGACAGATTGTCAGACTTGGTAAAATTATCTAAAAAGTCAGATATCGGATTTGCGTTTGATTTGGATGGAGACCGACTTGTAGTAGTAAAAGACGGCAAGAAACAAACACCTGATGTAACCCTAGGACTAGGAGTTGCCAAAGCGCTTGAAATCGGATACAAAAAATTTGTTTTAAGCATAGATACAAGTGTTGCAATTGAGAAATTCATCAATAATGAAGGAGGTCAAGTTAAGAGATCCAAAGTTGGAGAAGCTAATGTCGTAGATTTAATGTTAAAGACAAATTCCCAAGCAGGTGGAGAAGGCAGCAGTGCTGGTTTTATCTTGCCCGAGTTTAACATGTGTAGAGATGGATTGCTCACAAGTGGCCTGATTGCGTCAATGGTTGGAACTGATGAATTTTCAGACATTTCCAAATTCATGGAAGGATATTTTCAAAGAAGAATCAAGGTAAATGTAGACTCGAAATTTCACAAAAAAACAATGGAGATACTAACCAAAAAGATGAAAGGAAAATTTAGCCACATAATAACAATGGACGGAGTCAAGTCAATCATAGATGAAGACAGTTGGGTTCTGGTACGACAATCAAATACAGAACACAGTATTAGAATTTCTACTGAATCAAACAATTTGAAAAAGGCAAAATCTATAGAAAAAGAGGTTACTAACCTAGTAAGTAAAAGCTATGAAGAATCCAGACGAAATAGAAATCATTAGAATATTTCAGCGCAGATTTGGGCAAAAATCAAGTTTTGTCCCAGAAGACTTGGAGCTCCTAGCAATGGCCAATAGAAATTTTGTCGTAAAGTCAGACATGCTAGTTCAAAGTACGGATGTTCCAACTGGCATGAAGTGGTACCAAGCGGCAAGAAAGAGCATGGTTTCATGTGTGAGTGATTTTGCCTGTAAGGGAATCAAGCCAAGATATGCCACTATTTCACTTGCTATTCCTCAGGGATTTACTAGAAAAATGACAAACCAGCTAGCAGATGGTTTTGCCATGGCCTCAAAAGAATTTGATGTAAAGATAGTTGGCGGAGACGTGAATAAAGGAAAAGAACTTGTCATCGATGTATCCATGTTTGGGGTTGGCACAAGGAAAATAATACCGAGAGGAGGGGCAAAAAACGGCGATGTAATAATTACGTCCGGGCCCTTTGGATACTCTTCATCAGGATGGAAGATCATATCTGGGAACATCAAAGCAGAACCAAAATTTGTTAAAAAATGCAAAAAAAGCGTCTTTTTGCCCACACCTAGGCTAGAGTTTGGATTAAGGGCTGCAAGATATTTTTCTTCTTCCATGGATTCAAGCGATGGCCTATCTATCACTCTAAATGACATGAGCAGGTTGAGCAAAAAGAGATTTGTCATAACTACAATTCCAACTGAAGGTGATGTAGAAGCATTTGCAGCAAAGAAGAGAATGAGTCTAGCAAATCTTGTCTTTTGCGGAGGCGAAGAGTATGAAATAGTTGCTACGGTTCCTGCAAAGAAGATGCTGGCTGTCAAGAGGCTTGCAAAGAAGCTCTGTGTGCCTCTTTTTGAAATAGGTCATGTCGCCAACGGCAAAAATGTATCCCTCAGAGATGGAAAACGGGAAACACCTCTCAAACGATGTGGATGGGTTCATCTTAGATCCTAATGTTTTTTAAACCCGTTATAGAGCTCTGAAATGTTGTCAGAGCAAGAAACTAAGGAGAAATGGGGCGTTGCCCACATATACAGTAGTTATAACAATACTATTGTTCATATCACCGATGTTTCTGGTGCCGAGACGGTAGCCATCAGTTCTGGTGGAAGACACGTGAATGCAGACAGGTATGAGTCATCTCCTTATGCTGCAATGAAATCCACTGCAGCTGTTGTAAGTTCTGCTCATGACAAAGGTTTCACAGGACTTCACATCAGGGTAAGAGCTGTTGGCGGAGTTGGATCGAGAGTCCCAGGACCTGGAGCGCAGGCAGCAATCAGAGCACTGGCAAGAGGCGGATTTAAGATCGGCAGAATTGATGACGTAACACCTATTCCTCATGATACGACCCGTAAGAAGGGCGGCAAACGAGGAAGAAGAGTCTAGGTCTCGGTTAGTTTTACCTTTACTTTTGCATTTTTGCTTTCAAAGAAGTTTGTCATAAAACTGGCAAATTTTTCTTCATACGTTTTTCCTTTAGACACTTGAATTTTGTCATCAAGTTTTAGTTGCATTGCAGACAAGAGTTCGTCTTTTATCAATATCTTGAAAAATGCCCAGCCAAATCGATTCATGGGCTCGCTAATAAGAAATCCATCATGTACTTCACAAAGCATTTGCAAGTTATCCATTGCAGAAGAAATTAGCTCAATGTCTATATCATATTTTGTACTTGCAATTTCTAAGAGGGTTGGTCTGTTATTCACCAAGTTCCCCAGCCAGAGTCTGCAAAATTAGCCATCTTACATTTCTAGATTGATTGCACAATTATAAAATTTGATTTATTGGCATAAATAAACTAAGGATTTTCTTGTGGAGCGTCTTGGTTAACTACATTAGTTTCTGTCTTTATTTCATCGGTTTCGCCTTTTATCTCGTCAGTCTCTCCCTTCAATTTGTCTGACCATGATACCAATTTGCCGTCCTGTTCAACTTTTATTGTGGTTTGTACCTTAACTCGAATTCCAATTGATCTAAAAAGTGTAAGCAGTTTTCCCCCATCAATAATTTCAGTAACCTCACCAGACTGTAGCAACTCTGCAAGTTTTTCTACCACCATCCGGGTCTCTTCTGGAAATTGCGCCTCTGCATTTTCAAGAACTTCAAGTCCCCTATAACCAAGTTTCTTGACAACAATATCTCGTGGCGATACGGTAGAAGTGGTAGGCTGATTTGTCTTTGATTCCTCAATTTTCTGTTTTTGTGAGATATTTTTTCGCATCTCAAGTAATCGTTTTGCCTTCAAAAGTTCTAGTTCTTTGTCTTCCTCTGTCATCCCTTGATTACCCCGATAGGAACGAGTTTAGCTACTTTTGTTGCTATTCCCATCTCATGAGATACATTTGCCACAGCGTCCACGTCCTTGTATGCCTCCGGCGTCTCCTCAACAACGCCTTCTCTTGTAAGAGCTTTTATGAAAATTCCCTTGTCACCAAGAGATTTTTGAACTTGGCTCTCAGTAAAACTGCGCCTTGCAGCTGATCTTGACATCATTCTTCCTGCACCATGAGCAGTAGAACCAAAGCTCAAGTCCATTGAACCAGGTTTTCCCAAAAGAATCCAACTGCCTGTACCCATAGAGCCCGGAATAAAGACGGGTTGTCCCAAGTCTCGATATTTCAGCGGTATCTCATCTCTACCTTTTGGAAATGCTCTTGTTGCACCTTTCCTATGAACTACTACTGATCGTAGTTCGCCATCAATTTTGTGTTTTTCAACTTTTGCAATATTATGAGCCACATCATAGATGAGTTTCATATCCAGATCTTCTTCGGTTTGCCCAAAGACTCGCTCAAATGCCTTTCTTGTCCAGTGTGTGATCATCTGTCTATTACTCCAAGCAAAGTTCAATGCCGCAAACATTGCTTTTCTGTAAGATTCACCCTCCTCAGAAGAATTTGGTACACAGGCAAGTTCTCTATCTACTAGATTTATTTTGTATTTTTGAAGTGCCTGTTCAGATGTTCTAAGATAGTCACTGCAAACCTGATGTCCAAATCCTCGTGAACCACAATGAATTAGCACCATAATTTGTCCTTCGTTGTAAATTCCCATTCTGTCTGCAGCTTCTTTATCATGAATCTGATCAACACGTTGAACCTCAAGAAAGTGATTTCCGGAACCAAGACTGCCAAGTTGTGGAGAGCCTCGTTTGCGTGCAGTTTGTGACACTCTGCTTGGGTCTGCATTTTTTATTTGACCGTTTTCTTCACATACATCTGCATCATCTTTTGAGCCATATCCATGATCCACTGCCCATTGCACCCCATGCACTAGAACCTCATCAAGTTCCGAGGGGCTCAGTTTTACAGCTCCCTTTGAGCCAACTCCTGAGGGTATAGATTTGAAAAGCTCAAGTACGAGTTCCTTTAGTTTTGGCCTTACATCTTTTTCAGTAAGATTTGTCCTTACCAGCCTTACACCACAGTTTGAT
>JBAVVB010000163.1:0-1518 GCA_049697075.1 Nitrosotalea sp. | reverse complement strand
AAGTATGTCTACTATGGGCCAAATCTCAGATCCTCTGTTGTAGATTGGAGTGCCAGACAGTCCGATTCTATATTTTACAGATTCTAGTGCAGAAAGTTTCTTTACTGCAGAATATTTCTTGGTTGATTTTGAACGAAGGTGTTGCACCTCATCGCATACAAGTGTCTTTATGTTCAGTTTTGAAAGATCATCTAGCCTCTTGTATAACAGATCATAATTTATGATGTAAATGTCATGCTTACCTATTTCCTGTGACTTGCCAGTTCGAATTAAAACTGATGTCGGATATTCGCCTTCGACTATTCTTCCGTTTCTACTTCTTCTCTTGAGGAATTTTTGAATCTCTCTTTGCCAATTGCTCAAGGTCACAAGAGGAGCAACAATTAGAGCTGGAAATGTTTGTCTTTCTGTTGCAAGATATGATAGGGTCTGAACGGTATTGTGAGTAATGATGCCATTTGCAACATAGTTATGCGTTTCAGGCACTGATAGATCATACACATATCCGCGAAATTGTTTCTTTTCTATGGATTTGATTGAACACCAATTAATCGATTCTAATGATATTTCTCGTAATTGCTGGGAGAGTTCATGTTCGTGAAGCGCATCTAATTTGTCTGAAACATAAAGGGCTAGCTGTTTGCTCATACCTTGTGTATGCTTGTATGGTGTGTACAGGTTGAGAGAACGTAATGATATTCCTGCCTCTGCAATTCTTTGAACAATTTTCTGAGAGGGAACTCCTTCTATGTTCGTGTTGTGTTTTTTTGCTGTTAGTTTTTTTAACGCTATTTGTTTGTGTGTTGAGATGATTCTAAATTGCTCATTGAATCTGTTTATTGAATTGCCTCCAAATGTACAAACATAGTATTTCCTACGTTTTCTTGTGCCATTTGTGGCGTATTTTCTGGCAGCTCTGATACGAAGCCAAATTCCAAAGTGAAGAAGAATTTCACGTAATGCAAATGCGATAGATCTACTGGCAGTAGTTAGTTCACAATGTGTTTTACCCACGTGGCCTTCCGCATCAAAAATGGCCTGTACAAATGCTTTCTGTGCTGGTAAAGATGCTTCGATTATTGCCTTTGGAACAATTTTATCTTTTGATTTTTTACCCCATATGTATCCCCATTTTGAAAATAATTCATAAAATTGAGTCGTAGCAATAACAAAAGTAGTTTTATCCTTTCTTGGATTGGGTAATTCTATTCCTTGATGTTTTCCTAACTGTCGTACTCTTGATAATATTTTTGAATCAGAATTATAGAACCTTCCGCGTGGATATTTGTTATTTTCAATATACTCATATCCTTCTGCCATCTGCCATGCAATTAGTTCTGCCACATCTGGTGATAGCGAATTTTTTCCTATATGCAATGTCTTTGAAGGGATGGATACTTTATCGTCCGTGTTTAATTTTCCGGCCATCTTCCAACCATCTGGAGTAAGAAACATGTGGCGTCTAGTACATTCTATTGTTGAACCATCCGAAAGAACAATCTTTGTAATGTCTTCATC
>JBAVVB010000162.1:0-8878 GCA_049697075.1 Nitrosotalea sp. | reverse complement strand
GTTTGTGTACCAGCTTGCCGTGTACTACAACTGTGTGACTGGCAATGACAGGCCAAGACGTGTCAAGCGTATGCTTGGAAACTAGATTTATTTTTTGATGAGAATTGTGCCCATGCCTCAGATAACTGCGCTAATTTTTAGTTCTTCTAATTTCCGACTTGTTTCCAAAGTAAGATTTGCTGTCACTGCTACAACCTTTGCAGTAGAATCAATTTCTCGTATTTTCTCAATAGCATAAAATCCATCTGTTTTAGGCATCATAAGATCAATAAAAACAACATCTGGTCTATACTGTTTATAAAGACATACAGCTTCACTGCCGCTAAAACCTTTCCCCACCACATGTAGTCCCATAAGGTCTAGAATATCAGAAAAAACCTTGGTAGTATTCACATCGTCGTCAACAACTATACAGGTGATCATAATGATTCTGACATAAAATCCATTTAAAAAGATTCAGCTCTACATTGTTTAAGAGAATTTGATTTGAAATATTGTAGTAAAAAATTAATTTCTTAATATGTGGCATTATGTGCTAGTATTTTGATGAATTTTAAGACAAAATTAGTCATAGGAGTTTTAGCTATTATTTCTGTCATGATCATATACGGATTATTTGTTAACGAAATAAAAAAAATCCCATTAAACTATGAATATATCGCAGAACAAGAAGGACAAGATCGCGTATTGAATTCACTTGGAGGAAACTTGTCGGAACCATTCGGGATAAGAGAGACTCTAAGAGAAAATGTGGTAAATGTAACTGGTAATATTTTAGAGATCAATTCTACTATACTAGGGAGAGATCCTGTAACAAATAAAATTGTCTTTGATGACACCCATACATTTTTTGTTGATAGAACCACTGGAAAGCATCAATCGATGAATGAATATTTCACCTTTCCACCAGATGTTCAAAAAGAAAATTATGATTTTTTCCATCCCATGATATTTTCCGAAACTCCTTTTGTTTTTGAACGAGAAGATAACATTGATGGTCTTGATGTATATGATTTCTCGTGCAAATACAGCGGTGTTGATGTATCTTCAGATCATCCAGAGTTTTCATCTAAAAAGATACTTTCTGATGGAGGTTGTACCATCTCAGTTGAGCCTGTAACTGGAATTATGGTTTCTTTTTCTAAATACTGGGACGACTATTTTATAAACAATGGAATTAGAGGCGCAGATGTAGAGATAGGAGAAAAACACACCACAGATTACTCCAAAAATATTTTGGTCAATACTGCCAAATCTACAAAGACACTCTATTATTTTCTTGATTTAGTTTTTCCAAGTCTGATTGCCATAGTTGGAATTGCAATATTGTTTGTGGCGCTCTTATTTGATAAAACAAAAAATCAAGCCGAAATCATAATACAAACACAAAATGAAGTGATAAAGAAAGAAAAGCTATCTGCAATAGGCGAACTTACTGCAAGAATTTCGCATGACCTTCGAAACCCATTAAGTGCAATTAGATTAACAATTCAAGCAATAGAGATGAGAGTCAATAACAAGCTAGACCCAAAACTTGAGGAATATCTTCCAATAATTAATGATGCAGTATCTAGAATCAATCATCAAATTAACCAAGTATTGGGGTTTGTTAAAACAATGCCTTTGGACAAAAAACTGGTTTCAATTTCCAACATTTTAGAGGATTCTATTAAAAACATAAACATTCCAAAAAACATCTCGGTAATACCGCCAGAAAATGACTTTTCTCTGATGGCAGACAGAATTCAGATGTCAGTTGCCTTTACCAATATTTTGTTAAATGCAATCGATGAGATAGGAGAAAATGAAGGAAAGATAACAATACGTACCAGAAATGAAAAAAATAATCTGGTCATAGAGTTCGAGGATTCAGGAGATGGAATATCAAAGGAAAACATTAGTAAAATATTTGAGCCATTGTTTACCACCAAACAAAATGGAACAGGTCTTGGGCTTTCCAGTGTTCGTGCAATCATAGAATCTCACGGCGGATCCATATCTGTCAAATCACCTCCTACTGTTTTTGCTATATCGCTTCCACAAAACTAGAATCCTTAGTTTAAAAATTCATGGATCGGAAGGGATTTGAACCCCTGACCACCGCAGTGTGAGTGCGGTATCCTACCAGCTAGACCACCGATCCAAGCCTTCTGGAAAGCACGTACCTATTTTGTCTTTGCACAAACTACAATCAAATCTAGATAGATTCATTCCTACGAACTTTGTATGGCATAAGGTTTAATTCAACAACAGGATCAAGTGCAGAACATGCGTATATTGCAGCTTCACTGCGATTACATCGAGTTCACTCCAGTCAAAAAAGAAATCAAATCTGCAGAAGAAATTGATCCGCAATCAAAACACTTCGATGAGATAGTTGTAGCTTTTGTAGCAGTCGAGGAAGGAGACAATTCCGAAGTAGCAAAAAAAGCAATGAATGAAATTTCAGAGTCTATGAAAAAAGTAGGTTGTAACAAATTATTGCTATACCCTTATGCACATTTGAGCTCAAAACTTGCATCACCAAATACCGCATTATCAATTCTAAAAGAAATGCAATCAAAAGGAGAAGGCCTTGATATCCATAGTGCACCATTTGGGTGGACTAAATCATACAAACTCCAAGTAAAAGGACACCCGCTTGCTGAAAATTCCAAGAGCATATCAGCTGGAGAGGAAAAGGAATCTACTTCTGAGGCGCTAAAGGCAGAATCCAAGATCCAGTCATTTTGGCACATTATGACACCAGATGGTAAAATGCATGATATTGACAAGTTTAATTTCGCAAAATATCCAAATTTGGAGGTTCTTGCAAAATATGAGGCGGCAAAGAAACGTTCAGTCGATGAGCCTCCGCCTCACGTAAAACTAATGAAAAAATTAGCTATTGCCGATTATGAGCCTGCCTCTGATGCTGGCAACATGAGATTTTTTCCAAATGGGAGACTGATAAAATCTCTCATCGAGCGATATGTTACAGAACAGGTGGTAGACTACGGTGGTTTTGAGGTAGAGACACCCATCATGTATGACTCGCATCATCCAAGCATGGAGAGTTATTTCAACAGATTCCCGGCAAGGCAATACAACGTGCAGTCAGAAGGCAAACAGCTTTTCCTGAGATTTGCAGCATGTTTTGGGCAGTTTCTTATGGCCAAGGATTTTCAAATGTCCTACAAGAATCTCCCCTTACGATTGTATGAGCTTACTCGTTATAGTTTCAGAAGAGAGCAATCAGGAGAGTTGGTAGGTCTACGAAGATTGAGGGCATTTACTATGCCTGATTGCCACGCGATGTGCAAAGACATGGAACAGTCAAAAGAAGAGTTTCGGACAAGATTCGATTTATCAAGACATGTGATCAGAGGTATTGGACTAGACGAGTCAGATTTTGAGATGGCAATAAGATTCACAGAAGAGTTCTACAATGAAAACAAGTCGTTCATCGAGGAGATGGTGAGCAAAATGGGCAAACCAGTGCTTGTAGAAATGTGGAAAGAGAGATTTTTCTATTTTGTTCTCAAATGGGAATTCAATTATGTAGATAGTTTAGGTAAAGCTTCCGCGCTATCAACTGACCAAATCGATATTGAAAATGGCAAGAGATACAATATCGAGTATATCGACGAGAACAACAAACCACAAAATCCAATCATATTGCACAATTCCCCAAGTGGAGCAGTTGAACGAGTGATATACGTATTGCTTGAAAAAGCAGCAAAAGATCAAAAAGAAGGAAGAAAGCCAACACTGCCCTTATGGCTTGCACCAACACAGGTAAGAATAATCCCAATCAAACCTGAATTTCTAGAATATTGTGAAAAATTGGCCGAAAAAATATCACAAAATAACATCCGAGTTGATCTAGATGATAGAAACGAGAGCGTGGGCAAAAGTATCCGTGATGCAGAAACAGATTGGATACGCTACATCATCGTAATTGGAGAAAAAGAAGTAAATGCAACCAAGCTAAGTATTAGAGACAGAAAAACTAGCAGTGTCAAAGAGATGTCAGTAGACGAGATGGTCAAAGAGATCAAAGAGGAGACAAAGGACATGCCATTTTTGAAGATGAATATGAGCAGATATGTCTCAAAAAGGCCACAAATAATGGTCTAAAGAGCAGAAGAACCACTCGCGTTTCATAATTACGTTAAACAAAGATTTTGGGTTATTTGTGAGAAATATTCATGGCGATAACTTCAGCCATTAATTTTGCTGCCACAGATGCTGTTGCTCCATTGTCATAGGGTGGACACAGTTCCACAATATCCATACATCGGATCACGCTGTTTTCCATCGCATAGACCATGTCAAATAACTCACGAGATGTAATCCCCATCGCTTCTGGATTTCCAACTCCCGGGGCAAATGCAGGGTCAAGCACATCTAAATCGATGCTGAGGTAAACTTTGTCAAATGTTGAGAGTGCGTCTTTTACAAGTTTTGGACCCTTACCGTCTCTGATATCTTTGTCAGTTATGGTTCTAACATTGTGTTCAGTTTTGAATGCAAGTTCTTCTTTGACAAAAGAACGAGCGCCTACATGGATTATGTTATCAGCACCTCTTTTCTCAATAATTCTTCGAAGATAGGCCGCATGACTTAGTTTAATGTCAGCATATTCATCTCTTAGGTCATAGTGGGCATCAAATACAATATACCCTGTATCTTTTGGAAAACTCATGTATGTGCCATAAGTGATAAGATGCTCACCTCCAAGGATGATGATCTGCTTATTGCGTGAAACAAGCTCTGACGTAATCTTTCCTATCATGTCAAGTACTTCGGTTGCTACAACTGTGTGTTTTGTGTTACCAAGATCCTCGACATTTACAGATTCCAAATCAACGTTAAACCTAGTTGAGAAGATCTCTATGTTATTGAATGCAAGTCTGATTGCATCAGGACCAAATCTAGTGCCTGGCCTAAACGAATGTGTGGAATCAAATGGTATTCCATACACAATTGCAGAAACATCACCTTCTTCGTTTGGACTAGTAATCAGTGGATTTCTGTTCATGTATAGATCAGTAAAGCTCAACAAAAACGCTCACGCGGTACCACAGATATAATGTTATGGAAATCAAACCGTGTCATTATGGATTCCATGAAATTCATTATAATATTACAGAATAGGCGAGAACGCCGTACGGGGTTGAAAGAATAGGCAAAAAAATAACCTATGCGTTCTCGTCACAGTCTCTTACCAGATACACTATTTATCGATAGATTAACTTGGTTAACTTTGGTTGCAAGTTAAGACCGCCGTATTCCCATATCTGAAAACTAGTTTAGGATCAGCGTTCTGCCAAAAGAACCACAGTCCATGTGAACCTGCTCTTCGCTAGACTTGTTACATATCCTGCATATCAGGCTGATTACTTCGTTGCATGTATTACAACGTTGAAATTCTTTCATATCTTCACCGCAAGTTCTACATGAATCTATCCTCATATATACAAAATTTACAAATTCTACTTATAAATTGTATTAATATTAGTCTTGACTAACTAAGTGAAAAAAATACGCATTCGTGAGGAAAACAAATAGAATAACCAAAATGATCTTATGATGACAGCTTTCTTCGTATTATTTCAAGTGTGATACTAGGGTCTGCTTTGCCCTTTGTTTTTCGCATGACTTTTCCTACGATATAATTTACAGTATCAGGATTCTGTTTTGCTTCCAATACTGCCTTTTCCTCTTCTTTGAATACCTCATCTATTATTTTTTCAAGAGATGATGCATCACTTACATTACCAAGGTCTAGACTAGAAACTATCTCGGACAGGGACTTGCCAGTCTTTACCATCTCTTGCAGTGCAAGTTTGCCAGAATTTCGCGTTATCTTGTTATTTAGAATCGCGTCTGCCAAGTCAGATATGTGCCTAGAGGTTATCTTCAGCTCCAGTTTCTTTTCCCTAGTATCTGCAAAACCCATAAGGTCAGTGGTGATCATATTTGCAACTTCCTTTGCGTTGGTATCAGTATGTGCTTTTTCAAATAAATCTGAATAAAACTTGTCTGATGACAATACATCTCCGACCTGAGGCGGAATACCGTATTTTTTGACATATCGTTCCTTTTTAGCAGCAATGCTTTCTGGCATCTGTGATTTAAGAGTCTCAATCTTGTTTTGTGCAATTCTAACAATTGGGATGTCTGCTTCAGGCAAGTATCTATAATCTTGTTCTTCTTCTTTTGATCTTGATGAGACTGTAATCTTTCTTGCCTCATCCCAGTGTCTTGTCTCTGCTGCAACCGGAATGTTTCTTTCAACTAGGCTTTGTTGCCGAGTGATTTCAAAATGCAATGCCTTTTCAATATCACGAAAAGATCCAACATTTTTAATCTCAACTCTATTTGCTTTTTCAACAGATATGTTTCCATCTACTCTCATGGCACCTTCAAGATATGGATCAGACACACCAAGGTTCTCAACCAAGTCTGCAAGTACATTTAGAAAGATGCGAACTTGCCTAGGATTTTCAAAATCAGGTTCTGTTACTATTTCAACTAGTGAAGTTCCCGCTCTATTGTAATCAACAAGGGTAATCTGTGTTTTTTCAGAGCTTCCTTCATACACTAGTCTGCCAGGGTCTTCTTCAAGCTGAATTCTTCTTATTTTGATTTCTTTGCCTTCTATCTGGACTGTTCCGTCTGAACCTATGCTCGTTGGACCATATGCGTTGTATTGAGTTACCTGAAAGCCCTTTGGCAAATCAGGGTAAAAGTAATTCTTTCTAAAAAAACTGATTCGCTCTGGAATCTGGCACCCAAGGGCAAGCGATATCACAGTAGCTTTCTCTACTGCCTTTTTGTTGAGTATTGGCAATGCACCTGGAAGACCAATGCAGACAGGACAGATGTTTGAATTTGGCGGAATGCTTCTGTAATCAGCTTTGCAATTACAGAATAATTTACTTTCTAGCTTTGTTAGTTGGCAGTGAATCTCAAGTCCTATCTTTGTCAAAGCGGTACCTCCTGAAGATGAGTTGTCTGTTGTAGTGCATACGCAGTTTGTAACAAACTCTTTTCTTGAAATGAATTTGCAAAAATTTGTATCCCTATTGGCAGACCAGAGATCGATATTGAAAACGGAACAGAGATTGCAGGAATTCCAGTAAGGTTGGCCGTGATTGTATTGATATCAAGTTGATACAATGTTAGTGGATCGTCTATTTTCTCTCCAATCTTGAAAGGCAATATCGGCATTGTAGGTGCAACAAGAAAGTCCACTTTTTTGAATACCTCATCAATTTGAGATTTCATCATTGCTCTCACCTTTTGTGCTTTCAAATAGTACTTGCCATAATATCCTGCAGACAGAACGAATGCTCCAAGTAGCATTCTACGGGTTACTTCAGGTCCAAAACTACTCCTTACTTTGGACACATATGCCTTGAACTCGTAACCTTCAGTACCAAGGTCAAATCCGTATCTCAGGTTATCATATCTTGCAAGATTACTGCTTGCCTCTGCAGAGGCAATTGTATAGTATGCAGCTACAGAGTGTTCTATAGAATCAAGAGATATAGGAATGCATTCTGCTCCAAGGTCTTGTAACTTTGAGATTGCATCGTTTGTTGCAGCAGACACTTCTTTGTCTACTCCATCTCCCATCATCTGTTGGACTAGACCAATTTTCTTTCCCTTTACTCCAGCATCTAAATCTTTAACATAGTCTACACTACCTTTTTCCACAGTTGTATCATCATGGGAATCATGGCCTGCAATGACGTTCATGACAAGGGCAATGTCTTCCACCTTTCTTGCAATAGGACCAATCTGTTCTATGCTGTTTGAATAAGAAACAAGTCCGTATCTACTTACAAGACCATAGGTTGGTTTCAATCCAACTACAGAACAAAAGCTTGCAGGACTTCTAACCGAGCCACCCGTATCAGAACCAAGCGATATCATGCACTCAAGGGCACTTACTGATACGCCACTTCCGCCAGATGACCCACCAGGAACATATTCTATATTCCATGGATTTCTACTAGGACCAAAATAGCTAAATTCTGTAGTAGAACCCATTGCAAATTCGTCAAGGTTTACCTTACCCAGTATTATGGCATCTTCGTGTTTGAGCCTAGATACAACTGTGGCGTCATATGGCGCGACAAAGTTTTCCAGTACCTTTGAAGCACAAGTGGTTCTAATTCCAGAAGTACAAATGTTGTCTTTTATTGATATGGGCATGCCAAGAAATAGACCAATTCTTTCCTTTGCCTTTATCTTTTTGTCAATTGACCTTGCCTTGTTTAGAGCATTTTGCTCATCTATTGTAATGTATGCATGTACCTTGTCTTCAACAACATGAATACGGTCTAGTGTCTTTGCAATAAACTCTTCAACAGAAATTGCTCCGTTACGTACCAGTGACAAGTACTCGGTTGCAGATATTCCAAGATCCATTTAGATCATCTTTGGAGCACGGACAAAATTATTTTGATCTCTTTTTAATTTATTGATGAGTGACACACCGTCGGCCAGAAATGGTTCATATTTGTCTTCACGAAGATCCTCATATGATATCTCTTTTCGCAATGTTGCATCAGAATCATATTCCACTTTGTCTAGATTAGCAAAATAATTTAGAATCTGGTCTACTTGAGAGATATATTTTTCTGTATCCAGTAGATCGACTTTTACTAAATCTCCGAGATGTTCAATTTCTTTCCTGTCTACCATTTCAATCCACTACGGCGTGAGTCTGTCAACGTCTCTTGGATAAAATGTTGTGTCCCTTATGTTTTCCGTGCCTGTGAGTGCCATCATTAATCTCTCTAGTCCTATTCCACATCCGGCATGTGGAGGAACACCGTAATCAAAGACTCTGAGATGATAATCAAATGGGTCAAGTTTGAAC
>JBAVVB010000161.1:0-6618 GCA_049697075.1 Nitrosotalea sp. | reverse complement strand
CAAGTATACTTTTTCCATCCAATAGCCCAGCCTTTACACTCTTTTCTTGCGGCGGATAAAGAGTAACAAATCCACTATCACAGAGAAATTTGATTGCAGTTTTGGGGATATCTAGTTCCGATACTTTCATACCCGGTTATAATGACCGGATTTTGATTCATAAATAGCTGACTCTCGTTGCAATTTCTTGATGTATTTTCTTGCTTCCTCTTCAGTGAATTTGCCTGTCTTGACTAGTTCTTTTACAAAGGTTTTTTCTTCGACAGGTCTTTTCTCATCTCCTTCCAATGATTTCATTACATCCATGAATAGTTGCATCTTTGAGACTTCGCTGTGAGGCCTACCTTGAAGAACTCCAAGATCCACCTTTCCAGTGTTCACGTCAACTCCTGCGTCTTGAAGCATGCTTTGTATTAGAAATATTGCCCTTTCTGCATCTTCACTCTCAACTTGTGTCTTCATCAATAGCCTTGCTCTAGCAGTAGCTAATCTCACAAGTCCTTCTAATTGTCTTGGGGTTACTGTAATCATTCCCTCAGATTCTACGTTTCTCATTGTCATATAATATTCGAGAATCTTCTCCTCTGCTTCTGATGTAAGTATGGGATCAAATCTTTTCGTATATGTCAAATATTTTGTAAGAATGTCTACGTCAATTAGTGATTTAATGTCAGTTCCTGAAGTTCGGTGTAGATTCAATATGTGTCGTGCTATTCTTGTATCTCTTTCTTTTGATGGAATATCCCTAACAACAAAGATGAGATCAAAACGTGTCAAAAGTGGTACTGGGAGATTAACATTTTCTGTTATGTTCTTGAATGGATCATATTTTCCATACATTGGGTTGGCAGCAGCCAAAATTGAGGTTCTTGCGTTCAACGTTGCAACAATTCCACCTTTTGCAATGCTTACTGACTGTTGTTCCATGGTTTCATGTAGTGCACTTCTGTCTTCTGGCTTCATTTTATCAAATTCATCTATGCAGACAAGGCCTTGATCTCCCAGAACAACTGCCCCTGCTTCAAGCATCATTATACCAATCTTATCTCTCACTACAGCTGCTGTGAGTCCTGCTGCAGTGGAACCTCTTCCTGATGTATAGAGTCCCCTTGGAGCAATTCTTGCACAGAACTTTAGCATCTCGCTTTTTGCTGTACCAGGATCACCCACCAAAAAGACGTTGATATCTCCACGAATTTTAGCACCATCGGCAAGAAGCTTTTGAGTAGAACCTACAATCAACAACAAGATTGATTCTTTGATGATATCATGGCCATGAACATGAGGTGCAAATGAGGCTACAAGCCTGTCGTAAATGTCTACATTTTTTCCAAGCGATTTGATTATCTTCTCTTCGTCTGGAGAGATTTCTTCCCTTTCGGTGCTTCTAGAGCTCTTGTTTCCCCTACCACCTAGAAACTCTATATTATTTCCCTGAATTCTTAATCTGTAAATCCCACTCTTTCCTCTCATAGAAGGTATGTGTTCTTGTTCAATCCTTACGATTCCTGTAAGAATTACACGGTCTCCAGGTCTTGCGTTGTCAACCAAGTCTTGAAGCACTGTAACATCGAGATAATGAGGTAATTGACCAGGAGGTAGATCTTCAGGCAGTTCCTGAAGTCGTACCATTTGAAAATCAATGAATTTGCTTTGTTCAGGATTTAATTCTAGATCTCGGTGAGTACATTTTCCATTATCACATTTTAGAGGTTCCTTGAATTCAAGGCCTTTTTCCTGAATTCTTTTAGTCTGATGTCCATCTGGGCAGATGTAAACTAGTTCTTTTGCAAGCGGTTTAATCTCAGAAGATCTTACAACCATTCCCGAAACGCTTATCATTTTTCCAATAACTTCTGCATTTACTTCGCGCAGACTTCGCTGTGCTGGATAGTTTGAAATCCTGACTCTAATATCATGACGGATTTTTTCTGCATATTGTGGGAATCTTTCCTTGAGAATATCCTTGATTGCTCCGCTGAAAGCATGAAGAATTTCATCTGGATCCATATTGAAAACAGATTCAATTTCGTGGTATGATACCAGTTCATTGTAATCTACCACAATGTATTGAATTTTCTTTGCCATCATCTGGTCAATTTCGTCGACATACTTGTACGAACCTGATTTATCTTTGAATTGACTTAGGAATTCTCTTACCTGATCTTGAAGCTTGCTTGATGAAATAGATTCAGACTGTACGGTCATTTCTTATCGCCTATAACTTGTTTTTTAAATTCTGCACTGTTATCGTGAATATAATCAAATAGAGCTCGCTCTTCAACTGTCAATTTCTTTGCTAATTCCGTAGCCATCTTGGATGAATCTGCCAATCGAATGATCTTTCCTTGTCTTTTACGAACAAGGGAATTTAGCATGCTTTCTATTTTATCACGGTCTTGTTGAGGCAGTCTTTGCATGAATGAATTCATTTTTATGTAAAATTCTGGCTCGAGGGTAGAAAGATCAAAATCTCCCTGTACGTTTTCTTTTACAATAGCTTGTTTCAAAGCTACTACCATATCGGTATCCTGTACTTCAGCAAGTTTTTCGGATGATAACACTTCGGCTATCCATCTTGGAATACTCAGAATTTCACCGTGTTTGGCGTCAATTGATACTTCTGGTGCATCTATCTTTAGATCATACCCAAAATTGACTTTGACGTCCTGTAGGCGATACCCTATACTATGCATCTGGATTAGTTCTGAGATGTCCAATTTACTTCATGATCCTCCATTAGACCTCTAAGGGATCGATCGATCAATTCTGTTAACCATTTACTCTGATCATTTGATCTAGTTACTCGTACGTTACTTTCTAGCATAGCTTGTCTCTCGGTATTTAGTATAAAGTTCAACTGGTGATCGCTCTAAGAATAATCCGTTCTGCCCATCTTAATAGCTGGGTATTATAGTATCACCCACACTCCATGCCAGATCTGTATAGGAACAGTTTGTTCATGCAAGATCATAGACTTAATTTTATTAGTAGGGCAAAGAGGTAGGACCATATGACCGAATCCTCCATGTGGGTTGAAAAATACCGCCCGATGAAACTATCATCCATAATAAATCAGAAAGAGATAGTAGGCAGTTTGAAATCTCTTTTGAAAAACACATCCGAGATGCCACATTTGATGTTCTCTGGATCTGCAGGTGTTGGCAAGACCACCACTGCCCTATGTCTTGCAAGAGAAATCCTGGGTGATTCATGGAAAGAATACACCCTAGAGCTGAACGCTTCAGATGAAAGAGGAATAAACATGGTAAGAGACAGAGTGAAAAAATTTGCAAGATTCTCAGGACTTGACACCAAAATACCGTTTAAGCTTGTCATACTAGATGAGGCTGATGAAATGACCTCCGACGCTCAGACTGCCCTTAGGAGAATCATAGAGGATACGGCTGGTCATTGCAGATTCATCATGATTGCAAATAACATATCAAAAATTATAGAACCACTTCAAAGCAGATGCGCTGTATTCAAATTCACCAGAATCTCTGAAGAAGAGATAATAGGATATCTAGAAGAAATTTGTAAAAAAGAAAAAATCAAGTACAACAAGGAAGGCCTGAAATCACTGCATTCGTATTCTGAAGGTGATATGCGTCATTCCATCAATATGCTACAGGCAACTGCAAGTCTTGGAATAATAAATGAAGATAATGTAAAAACATCTGCCGGGCTTACAAAGATTAGTGATGTAGGAGATATCTTGAAGATTGCACTAGCTGGAAAGTTGACAGAGGCAAGAAACAAGATGGTTGAACTCATCAAGATATATGGAATGTCAGAATCTGATTTCCTGAAATACCTTAACGAAGAATGCTACAAACTAAAGACGGATAATCTTTCAGATATTTTGGAATCCATCGCCAAATACGATTATCGACTCATAATAGGGGCCAATCCCGAGATTCAACTTTCTGCCCTTTTGGCAGAGCTAGGAAAAATAGGTAAATAACGCAGAGAGAGGGATTTGAACCCCCGCGTGCTTGCGCACATAGGCTCTCAAGGCCCACGCCATGCCGGGCTAGGCGACCTCTGCAATACTTTTTCAGAAAAGACTTGTTAAAATTTGTTTAAGAACAAACGCTATCTGGCAAATAACAAGTATTTGTACAATATATCATAGTAATTATTAAGAAAAATAAAAAAGTCGAAAAATTCTAGTGATGTGCGTGTGGATTAACAGAACCGGTTTCCATTTTGGTAAAGGTTCCTGCTGCCTTTTCATGGTGTTCTAGGTTAGATTGATCTACTTTGATTGCCTGTGGAGGACAAACTGAAACGCATGCCATGCACCAAATGCAGTCATGTTCTCTTATTGGATCAGCCTTGTCTGTGTAGTCCTTTCGTTCTTCTTTTACTGAACTACCAGTTCCAGCCATTGTAATGTTTACTGCCTTGATAGCTGGAACATCTTTCTCTGTTCTATACCACTGAAAGACTTGTACTGGACAAGCCTCGATGCATGCACCGTCGGCAACACAAGAATCCCAATCTACTGCGACCATGGTGCCACTGACACCTACTGGTTCTATCTTTTCACCCCTGGCCTTGAATGCCGATATGCAATTCTCATCTTTAGAAGCTTCGGCTAGTTTACCAGGACCCCATCTGAAGTGAAAGTGCTCGTCTGATTGTTCTATTTTTCCAATTGGTTTGTATCCTTTTGGAAAGTCTTCGGGTATTGGCATATGGTTTTTTGTCACAGGATATGTTATTTAAACCTAGACAAAGTTAGTTTAAACTAAGATAGGTTAGCGAACTCTTTTTCGTGAATTTCTTGATTTGCCTGATCAACTTTGATTGCTTTTGTTGGACAGACTTCTACGCATGCCATACACCAGATGCAGTTAGCTTCCTGTACAGGGCTTGCCTTATCAGTAAAGTCCTTTCTATCGTTTCTGCCTGTTTCTCCAGGATTTTTGTACCATTCAAATACTTTTACAGGACAACTCAATAGACATATTCCGTCAGCAACACAAGAATCCCAATCTACTGCAACATATGTTCCATGTATCCCCATAGGTTTGATCTCTTCACCTGTTGCCTTGTAATCAGCTATGACTTTTGGATCTGATGCTGCCTCTGCAAGACGCCCAGGTCCCCAAACTAGATGATAACTCTCACTTGATGGATCCTTGAATTTTTCTTCCACTTTGTGGTTCTGGGGAAAATTTGGATCTATTGGCACGATATTGCAGGAATATTTCTACTTATTTAAAGTGTGTACAAGAATACGGGCAAAAGCAATCTGCCGAGTCAAGTGGTCAAGTCAGGTGACGAGTTTATGTTCCTATAATTTGCTAGTCATGCAAGATAAATTCATATCTTTCAGAAATTGGTTGTAAGCAATGGGAATTTTCAAGTATGATGTATATCGCAGCCCTAATGTAGGCATTTATGCAAAATGTAATGACAATTTTGTCTTTATTCCAAATGGTTTTGCCATAACAAAAGTTAAAAATTTGTGTGAATTTCTCAAAACCGATCATGTCTTCACATCAGTAGCTAACACTAGACTTCTCGGAGTTCTCATGGTAATGAACAACAATGGAATATTGTTACCGCGAAATTCTCTTGAGGAAGAGGTAGTTCATCTAAAAAAATCAACTGGCCTTAATGTAGACATACTTGACACAAAATACACAGCTATAGGCAACCTGCTATGCGTAAATGATAAAGGCGGAATAATGTCACCTCTAATTCCATCGGAATACGTAAAAAAAGTCGAAGATGTTCTAGGAATAGAAGTGATAAGGAAAAAAGTTGCCGGATACTATCAAACTGGTGCCATGGCAAAGGCCAATTCCCATGGTGGAATCATACATCCTGAAACTGAAGAAGAAGATGTCAAAACCATATCGCAAGTTCTAGGGGTGGAGCTTGAACCTGCTACCATCAATGGCGGATCTCCTTTTGTCTCCTCAGGAATACTGGCAAACAACAAATCTATGGTAGTAGGTTCACTTACAAATGGTCCTGAGCTAGTAATGCTTACAAAAGCATTCAAAGTTGAAGACTAGATCGTGGATCATTTAGAAGAGAATCGAGTTTAACCTGTTTCTCAGAGCCATCCTTCATGTTACGAATTAAAACTGATTTTTCACTATACTCCTTTGGAGCTATTATTATCACGTACTTGGAATTTGATGCCATGTCCATTTGTTTCCTAAGTGACCTACCTGCCAAATCCACCTCAGACGATATACCTTTGAGCCTGAGTGCAGATGCAATGCTAATAGCAATTTTCTTCATTTCATCGTTTACAGATACTATCCATACATGCTCTCCATTATTTGACAAATTTGTAATTCCTTGCTTCTCCAATGAATTTACTATGCGTTCCACACCACCTGCCGCACCAGTTGCACCCATATCATCTCGTCCAAATGCTTTTGTTAGTGTATCATAACGACCGCCACCAACAAGTGCTCCCAGGTCTGAGCTGCTGTCAAATACCTCAAAAACAATTCCAGAGTAATAATCAAGGCCTCTCACAATACCAAAGTTTACTCTGACATTTTCTACGCCTCTATTTTTTAGTGATTCAAACAGTTGTAATATCTTGTCCCAGTTTTGGAGCTTGCCCGTATCAATCATTTTTTC
>JBAVVB010000160.1:0-5641 GCA_049697075.1 Nitrosotalea sp. | reverse complement strand
CACCAAATACTATGATCGTAATGATAATGCCTTTTCTGGTTACCATTTAGCTGACTCTCTTTATGACGTTTAAAAGTATAACTCGGGTAAAACAATTTGATAATTCAATTGGTCAATCTGTTAATTTCTTCAAGTTGGATCATTTCAATCTAAGAAATATCAAAAAAGTGCAACTATTTGTATAAATTCTTTATGTATGGCCTCAGAAGGACATTGTAAAAATTTAACAGCCTCTAGCGTATAGTGAAATAATTTTTACAGCGCCTTGCTATATACAACTTCTTTCGTAAGAACGTGAAATGACTCAAGCGTATTGCGTAAAATGCAGGAAGAAAGTCGAGATCGCAAATCCAAAAGAAGTTAAGCTAAAGAATGGACGACCTGCGGTAAAGGGAACCTGCCCAAAATGTGGCACTAACGTCTTTCGAATAGGAAAGCCTTAGGGACCACTTTTTTCTTTTTTGAAGTAAATCCATATAGGTAGCACCATCTTGAATAATGCAGTTGCCAAAAAGCGAGTATGAAAAACTGCTCAAGAAAGTGCAGGATAAGGTATCTGAAAGTAGAAAGGATTCTACATCTAGATTTGAACTTCCAAAAGTAGATATCATGTGGCAAGGAAATAGAACATTCTTTCGTAACTTTTCAGAATTTCCAAAGGTATTGCGTAGGGAGCCTGAAAAAATACTCCAGTACCTTTCTAAAGAATTTGCAACTCCGGCTCAATTTGCCGGCGATAAAGCTGTATTCGTAGGTAAAAAGGAACCACAGGAATTTACATCTCTTCTGACCATATACGTCAAGGAATATGTGGAGTGCCCAACATGTAAGAGTCCTGATACCAGAGTAGAAAAATCTAACAGAGTACATTTTCTTGTATGTGAGGCCTGCGGTGCTAAATCATCTCTAAAGGGCCAATATGCATAATGGCGTTTGCGGTAAAAGTTGTTAATTATCAACGTAATAGAATGTTAAACATATGCGATGTTGATTTGGTTGGAAGGATGTTAGTTAAAGGAGATCTTAAAATGAATCTAAGTCAAAGTTATTTTGCTGAACGTATTGTAGAAGAAAAAGAAGCAGAACAACTATTGCGAAATTCTTCTATCATTAACATGGCTGGAGAAAAAACAATTGCACTATCTGTAAAAATTGGAGTAGGATCACCAAAAGGAATCAAAAAGATTGATGGTGTGCCACTACTTCTTGTTTTTAAATTTTGAGAATACAACAGTTATATACGTACTGAGCAGATCGAAGACTGATAATTTTGGGAAAGCGCAAGGTGTTAAACGAAAGCGAACTGAAGGAGATGAAAATACCTGAAGAGGGAGAAATGCTCGGCAGAGTTATCAAACTATTAGGAAGTGATCATGTATTGGTAAGATGTACTGATGATAAAACAAGAATGGGAAGAATTCGTGGCAAATTGAAACGAAAAATATGGATTCGTGATAACGATATTGTTGTTATAGCGCCTTGGGATTTCAAGGCAGATGATAGAGGGGATATCACATGGAGATATACATTGTCACAAGTAGATTGGTTAAAGGAAAACGGCCACTTGGCAAAAGATTTCTGACAGCACAATCAATTTTACCCAGTCTGTTTATTTCAAAATGTTGACTGAAGAACTTGAAAAAAAATTAGCAAAAAGAATTGATGGTAGGCTTTTAGAAAAAGAAAGAGAGCGAAAATCCGAGAAAGATGGATTTGACAAGAACAAAGTTCTAGATGAGGTTTTTGATAAATCTACAATGATGACTCTTTCAGGGTTGAAAAACTCTGGAATAATTTCTTATGTGAATGGTGCTGTGGGTTCAGGCAAAGAATCCAAAACATATTGGGCTGTTGGACCGTCTGGGAATGATCTGGCATTGAAGATATATCTTGTAACAACTTCGAACTTCAAAAAGAGGTATCCGTACTTGTTGGGAGATCCCAGATTTACAAAAATAAGAAAAGGCACAAGACACTTGGTTGAGCTTTGGGCACAAAAAGAGTTTGGGAACCTAAACCAATGCTTCAAGAGAGGGTTGCCATGCGTGAAGCCTATAACTGTGATAAAAAACGTGCTTGTAATGGAATTTGCAGGCAAGAATGGTGTGCCAGAACCAACCTTGGTTGAGACAGAAGTTGATTACAACGATTATGAAAGCGTCATGTCTATCATTGGTGACTTGTATAATAAAGCAAAGATAGTCCATGCCGACCTGTCTGAATATAATATCTTTAAGACAGAAAAAGGACTGATGGTTTTTGATCTTGGCTCTGCCGTGGATATCAAGCACCCCAATGCGATCAAATTTCTTGAAAGAGACATTAAAAATATAACTAAATTCTTTGTTAAAAGGGGATTGACGGTTGCAAATCCATCTGATATACTAAAGAGGATAATGAAATGATCTTTGAAAAAACTATTCTGGTTCCTCTTGAAAGGGTTGGCGCTTTAATAGGTAAATCTGGAAAGGTAAAGGCCAAGATAGAAAAAATATGTTCTGTTTCTTTATCCATTGACGGTCAAACAGGAGAGATAATTATTAGAGGATCCGGTGATGTCGAAAATGTAATGCCCTTTAAAGCAGAAGAGATCGTATTGGCAATAGGTCGGGGATTTTCTCCTGACAAAGCTCTGAGACTTCTTGAAGGCGAAAACTCATTACACATAATTGATTTACGAGAATTTGTGGGCAAATCAACAGCACAGATCGAACGAGTAAAGGGCAGAATAATAGGTGAAGGCGGAAGAGTTAGAAAAAATATTGAAGAGCTAAGCGGTGCCACCATCTCCGTCTATGGCCGCACGGTTGCGATAATAGGAGAGGGCAACCAGTTAAGGTCTGCAGTACAAGCTATCAGTGCTCTTTCAAATGGTAGCACTCATGGGAAGGTTTACAATGATCTTCAAGATTCAAGGAGAAGACAAAAGATGGAAAAATTACAACTCTGGGAGGGTGAAAATATCTTTGAGTAAGGAAACCTTCAGCCAAATATCTCCAAGTGAATTTTTCTACAGAAACAGAGATCTTGCAGGTTTTAGCAATCCTACCAGATCATTGTACACATCAGTAAGGGAATTTGTAGAGAATGCACTTGATGCATGTGATCAAAAGAAGATTCTACCTGATATTCATATGTCGATAAAAGCAGTAGATCCTGAACAATCTGATCCAAAACACTATATTTTAACAGTCAAAGACAATGGTCCTGGTATAGAACCAAAACATGTGCCGCATGCATTTGGTACTGTTCTTTATGGTTCAAAATTTGGACTCAAGCAGGCAAGGGGAATGTTTGGACTTGGTGCTACTATGGCCATATTGTATGGTCAAATAACTACCAACAAACCAGTTACCGTGAAAAGTTGTGCTGATGAAAAAACGATTGACGAATTTGTGATGTTGCTTGATATTCAGAAAAACAAGCCTGTAATTTTAAAACATAACACAAAGGAAGCGTCAAAGACCGGACTCTCTGTTAGTATAGTGCTTGAAGGAGATTATTCAAAAGCAGGATCCAAAATACGTGATTATGTTTCTCAAACATCGCTTATCACGCCCTATGCTTCCGTGACATTTGAAGACCCGTCTGGCGAAAAATTCCATTATCCAAGAATTGTAAAGGAAATGCCGCCCCCACCCACAATAATAAAACCACATCCACACGGTGTAGATGTTGAAACCATAAGGAGGATGATAGTGGATACTCATTATCAGATTCCAGCAGTTGACAATAAAATGATAGACAAAGTAAAGAAGGAATTGGGTCTACAAAAGAAGACTCTTACAACTAAAGACCTGTTTGAAAGAGCACAGAAACGCTGGGCAGATCTATCAAGACCAGTAAGAACAATAATTGCTGTCATGTCGTTTCTAAACGTAGATTTTGATGGGTTGCAAAAAATAAGAATTGATGACATTGATGTAGCTAACAAAAAAATCACTTACTGGGACTTTGGTGAGTCGCAATCTCACGCAATAGAACTTGATTCAGAAAGTCCATACTACAAGCAACTTGCAAACACAATTCAGGGCGACACTTTGCTTACCTTCTTAACTAAAAGATTCCAAAGAGTGGGTCCAACTACTGCAGAAAAGTTCTGTGAATTTGCAAAATTAAAACCCGAAAGAAGGATAGGTAGTATGACAAATGAGGAATTGGTCCGATTAGCCGACGCACTACAAAAATTTGATGATTTTCTGGCCCCTGATCCAAGCTGTCTGGCACCATTGGGAGAAGAGCCTCTTTCTAAAGGAATTATGAAGTTCTTCAATCCTGAATTTGCCTCTGTGATGCAGCGCAGCGCATCTGCATATTCTGGATTTCCATTTGTAGTGGAGCTGGGTATTGCATATGGTGGGGATATCCCAACATCTGGGCTTAAGGTATACCGATTTGCTAACAGGATTCCTTTGCTCTATGATGAAGGAAGTGATGTTGTACTAAAGATTGTCAACGAGATGGATTGGAGCAGGTACAAAGTAAAAGGAGATCCGCCTCTTGTTATAGTCTCTCATATCTGTTCTACTAGAATCCCGTATAAGACTGTGGGAAAAGAGAACGTTGCTGACAGGCCAGAACTTGAGCGTGAACTAAAAAACGCGCTACAATATTTGGCAAGAAAGCTTGCCGTTCACATGTCAAGGAAGGGCGCAGCAGACATGGAGAAGAAAAGAGCAAATCTTTATGCAAAATATGTTCCATTAATATCTCAATTTGCGACAGAGCTATCTGGGAAGAAAAAAGAGCCAAATTATAAACAACTAATAAAGATGGGAAGTGAAATTGAAGAACAAGTCTAACCAGAGAACAGCAGAGGTAAAAAAAGAAAAACTTCTTTCTCTGTTACAAAAACACGGTCTTAACATATATGACAATCTTGATCAAGGAAAATTTCCCCAGTTTGTCATTCCAAGTAGATCTGTAAATAACATTGTCTACGACAAGAAACTAAGACAGTATATTCTAGGTAATGCAAACGCAGTTAGAAGCTCAAGAAACATGTCACAGCTTCGCTCTTACACACAACTTGCATGGCTTGCATTTTTCGTTAATAGATTGGTAAGAGAGGGTAAATCATCTACATTGAGAGACATCTACTATTCTTCCCAGGCATTCAATATTGATTTTGAAGACCAGCCAGAATCAGATAATATCATAGTAGACTTGGAAGCTGTCACCCTGAGCCCTCGCGAAGAATTTCACATCTTCCCTGAGGAGAGAAGCAGTGTCTTTGGAGATTTGACTATTGAATATACAGTACCGGGATATGAAGGCAAAAGAATGAATCTCTCTGATCATCCTGATGGATATCTGATAGGTCCAAGTCTTAGTAGCGCAGAATTGGTCGATACCAGTGCCGAACTAGTCATAGCAATTGAGAAGGGTGGTCTTTTCACAAGATTTGTAGAAGAAAAAGTGCACAAAAAATTCAAGTCAATTATAGTAGATACTGCAGGTCAGGCACCACGTTCTACAAGAAATCTTTTGAAAAGATTGAATCAAGAAATGGGACTTCCAGTAGTAATTCTAGCTGACGGAGACGTATATGGAGAACACATTGCCATGGTTATAAAATCTGGATCAGCTAATGCAGCTCATTTACGTGAACTAACTGTCCCAGATGCCAAATGGCTTGGAG
>JBAVVB010000159.1:0-9681 GCA_049697075.1 Nitrosotalea sp. | reverse complement strand
CCACAACCCAACGTACTCTTTTAGAACATACAAAATCCCGAGATTTACTAGTACTCCGCTTACTCCAACTACATAATATTTGAACGCATGTTTAGCAAAAAGCGAAACTCTGCTAGACTCATCATGTTCGCCTATTGCCATTGAAGCTCTTCAATCTTATGTGTATTAATAAATGCTAAATCTTTTTTTGATTCATTATGGAATTAAATCATAATTGAGTTGTTAGACTGTTTCTAAATTCTTGTAAATATTGTACAAGTGGTTCATGCGATTGTATATTGTTCTGACTTCTTTTTCAAATATTTTTCATAATTGTAATCAAAAATATTAAAAAATATATATAAAATAATAAATACTTCGAACTTCTATGGAAATTAATGCAGATGGATGTAAAATCTACTGCCTAGAGAGCGTGGCTGCGCAGACCTTAGTATGAATCCACTTTGTGGATTGTAAGAGGTAATCTCTGTAAGTCTGCGGTGATGGCCACGCCCCATTGTTTTACAATAGTTTTATGATGAACAGTAGATTCTTAGATGGTTCAGTGTTTGTCTTCTCAACAAATTTTCAATTGTAATTGATGATGTAACTAATTATCATGAGATTATTTTTCAAGATCAACCAAGTTGTAATAAAGAAGCTAGAATTAATTTTGAAAAATTTAGAGTTTTAGGGACTCCTTTAATCCCTTGTATCTATTTCGGATTGTTACTTCGGTTACTCCAGCAGCTTGTGCCACATCTTTTTGTGTTTTATTCTCTCCATTCATTACACAAGAGAGATACAGTGCTGCAGCTGCAAGTCCCATTGGATCTTTGCCAGCAGAAATTTCAATCTCTGCCGCATCTTTTAGAATTTGCAGAGCCTTTCGTTTTGTCTTTTCACTTAATCCAGCTTTACTTGCAATTCTTGCTACACATTTTATTGGATCAACCACCGGCATCTTGAGATCTAGTTCTCTGAGCAAAAGTCTGTAGCATCGTGCAACATCCTTTCTCTTAATGTTGATTCCACTTGCAACGTCAGTTAAAGTTCTTGGTGTCTCGGTATCTCTACATGCTGCATAAAGTGCTGCAGCTACAAGTCCAGGAATTGATCTTCCTCTGACAAGGCCTTTATCAAGTGCCTTTCGATAGATGTATGCAGTTTTTTCGATTACTGCATCTGATAATGCAAGTTTGTCTTTTAGTCTGTCGAGTTCACTGAAAGCTTGTCTAAAGTTTCTATCTACTGGTTCATGAACTTGACTTCGACTGTCCCAAGTTCTGAGTCGTTCAATGGTACTCTTCATTGATGCGGAAAGAGGTTTTCCTGATGCATCTTTGTCGGCAGGACCAATTATTGTTGCTAGTCCCATGTCGTGCATTGCAAGCGATGTTGGGGTTCCTGTTCTACTTCGATCTTCGTGCTCTTCTTTGGAAAACGATCTCCATTCTGGACCAGATTCCTCAACACGTTCTGTCATAACAAATCCACATCCACCACAAAACATTTCACCTGTAGTGCTGTCTGTAACCATTGGACCTTTTCCACAACGAGGACAACGTCCACCAGAACCGAAGGATTCGCGAGTCATATGATATCTTATAAGAATTTCGGTTTACATAAATAAAAAGGTTTAACTATAAGTAGAATTGGTAAAATTAGAAGAGTTTTCTAATAAAATTATATATTCTATATTGTAATATTGAATTAATTGTAAAAACTTGAATCACAATGCCTCAATATCATAAAGCGAGAATCTAATTCTGAACCGTCATTATCAAATTTTTTTGTAGCGTGATATTTTGAAAATGATTTTTTTATTTTTGAAAAACATTTTTTTTGATTGTTTTATTTTTCAAAAAATGTTTTCATCTCATCTTTTTTTAGAGACAGAAAAAATTTCAAAAATTTGATAATTTTTCTGTTGTCAGAGTGATTCAACCAAAACCTTAAATACGTTAGTTTTGGATGACAGGCAATAAATAAAATGGAAAAATGTCCACTTTGCTGTGAATCACAGCCATCAAGCAACGCGCTCGCGATTCACATACAGAAGATCCACCCGCAGAGAAGTATTGCAATTCAAGTAATGCAATAGGTTTTTGCAGTGGGGTTAAAACGTAGGATATGTCCAATATAGGTTATCCAAAAAATTTTGATTTTTTCATTATGTCGAAAATCAGGCATTGCCTATGTTTATACAAAGTTTTGTTAGCTAAATTTAGCATACTGTGAACCACATTTTACACCTGAAATTAATAACAGATTTTATCAGTCGTATCCATGACAACGTTTGATAAGAATTGGCAAAGGCCACAAACACCGAGTATTAATGAAAGAATTAATGATACAATAAGACCAAAAGGTGCTCTGAAGCCAAGAATGGAACAGGCAGTAAAAAGGCTTCAGGCCCAAACTGGAAAACTTGATGGAATGCTTACAAAATTAAAACAAAGAGATGAAAAGTTATTCAAAAGAATTGTAATTGCTACTCAACAACACGATACTACCGCTAGTAGAGTTTTATCAAAAGAATTAGCTGAGGTCAGAAAAGTTACCAAGCTCCTAGGAAATGCCAGGATTGCACTTGAACAAATCGAGCTTAGACTAAATACCTTCCACGATCTAGGCGATATGGTCACTACAATCATGCCAACAATTGGCTTGATGAAGAGCCTAAGGTCATCTCTGGTACAATTCATGCCAGAAGCAGATCGTGAGCTATCAGGAATGACTGATATGCTCGGAGGATTAATGACGGATACATTCCATGGCGGAGAATTTGGAATCGATTCCGGAGTTTCAGATGAAGAATCAGAGAAGATTATTCAAGAGGCTGCAGCAGTTGCAGAGGCGGCTGTCAATGACAAGTTGCCTTCAACGCCTGCCGGCAGTCAATCATCTTCCAGCTTTATCTAGACAGTCTTGTGAATAATCTGTTGTAGAGATATATCTTGAACAGAACTAGGAAACAACCAAAATATTGCAGAAGAAAAGAATAGTATCGAGTGATCAAATAACTTTGTGAGTTCGCTAGTTACAAGCAAATCTACAAAAACATTGTTCTAATCATAATCGCTGTTAACTTTCAGATATTTTTCCTCAAAACCTTGTGTATACTTTTGAAAAAGATGACCAAACTTGATGCTAAAAATAAAAAATCCAGTAACTAGTAGATGATAAAATAATTGTTAGTGTTCATTGCAGCAAACCTCCGATCATTATAAAAAAATTATAGTTTAGATTCTTGTAATTGGAAAAAATTCTATCATGCAGACGTGTGTGATTCACACGTCATGTGAGAATGCACAGCATTCAAAGATGTGACGACCATTGTCGTCACTTCCTTGGGATTTCTCCTTTGGTACTTCTGCGGAGGGATTTGACCGACCGTATCACATGTCTGCTGCATGATGCCTGTCTTGGGAGGATTTCCTTTGGCAGGGATAATTAATACGTGTGCAAATTATTTAAGTATTGTGAATAATTTCATAGTTGAAATCTTAATTTTTTTAAGATAACTCAAGTTATTACATACAAATGGCGAATTTTTTAGAAATTATAGATGAAAGCTTTTATGATACAGTCGCGTAAAGCGGTTGTGACAAAAGACGGGGATATTTATCAACTAATTTACGAATCTAATCTGGACAGTAAACTGGAACAGATTTTAATTGGACTGATGAAAGACAATCCCTCTCATAAAATTGAGATAGTAATTCGAAAGTTTTTACTTTATGTCCAACATTCTACAGAGAATTTTTGGACTATCTATTACAGTGCAAAAACCTACCAGGAAAAACTAGACTGTTATTATCAGTTCTCAAAGAACCAATGTCTTGCAACGGAAGTACTAGTAAGAGACCTTGACTCATTGTCATCCGAAGAAGAAATAAAGGAAAATCTGAATAGTATGTTGAAAGAAGGCTTTACTTTCTAGCTGAAGGAAGATTCTGACTTAGGTCTAGCATCTTTAAATTTCTCTATCTTACTACCTTCTTCGTTTACTACTCTATCTATACTCAATAACTTTTCGCGCAGATTGTTGATAATTGCGGCAACATCATCTGCCTCTCTTTCGACATTGCTTCTCTTTTGTTGTAGAGTCTTTATTCCTTGTTTCTCTTCTTCTATATACTGGCCTACCTTAACCAATTTCTCCTTGAGATTCTTAATATCTACAGATTCGTCTTCTATACTCTTTTCTAAATTTGTCCTCTTGTCTTTCAAATTCTTGATCATTAGACCGACATAATCGATTGTCTCCTCAAGCTTGTTTCGCTTGTCCATGAGAGCCCCAATTCCTATATCTTCTCCCGAAGTGCTCATTGTTCTTTGCTGTATAGGTTCCGGTATTTTTACCTGTTCAGAAGGCTTGGGACTAGGCTTTTCAATGACATTTGAGGTTTTTTCTGGTTCTATTTCTTGGGGTTGATACTGTGTAGTTTCAGCCGTACCGCCTTCTTCCTCTTTAGTGGAATCATCCTTGTTCTTTCGAAACTTTTCAAACATATTTGCTTATAACTACTGTAATGTGTAATATATAAAAAGTTAATAGATGACAGAATTGTTCAGATTATTTACTAAAGTGAAGAAAGACCCTCTTTTAGGCGTGATTTAGCGATCAGATTAGTTTAAACCAAGATATATTTAGAATCAAGTTCTTTTGCTTTTCGTTAATTGGAAAAGAATAATCACAAGATAAACCTACTTCCCATTGTAGAGGATATCTTAGAACTAGATCCAATGATGAGGTTTGCTGCAATTATAGATCTTAAAGGGAACATATCAGAAGCTATAATGAAAGAAGGTAAAACGTCCCTCAAGTCACAAAAAGAGGAAGAACATTTTTGTAAACAGGTAGCCATAAGAAGAAAGATCCGAAAGCAATTTGACAAGAGTTTAGGTTCTGTCAACTATGTACATATAGAACGCCAAAAGGTTACACAGATAGTTATCTATCCAAAACACAGAACAGTCTATGTTACCATGGAACCAAACATGGATATCACAAGAAAGTTGGAAATTATAGAGAATATAAAAAAGAAAACTAGTAATTTGTAAGAAATCAGAAACGCTGTTCAGACAACCAGTCTATTCTGTTTCTGGCTGTGGAGTTCCTTCTCCTACTAAATCAGCAGTAGCAAAGCGTTCGCCAACCTGTGTAATCTTTATTTTTGCGTTCTGGCCTACTTGCCCGCCTTTGACGAATATGACAAAACCTTCGTAAATATCTAATTTTAGGCCATTTCAGAGTGTGAAACACCTGTTCCGCTAGGTGTTCCGCTGTGCCATTTCATGCTGTCCCTGATAAAACATCCATACTATAAGATGTCCATGTCAAAACAACAATACAGATCAGAAATGGGCATCATCGCTGATATCTTAGGTGTAACCATGGATGGTGGGATACAAGGAGTGATAGTCTCTGCTATTTCCAGAAGAGCAAACCTCTCTCACTATGCAGTCTTGGAGAAGTGCCAGAAGCTGATAGATGCAGGCCTGGTAGAATCAATAAAAGATGACAGGAATCGGCTATTCAAGATTACAGAGAAGGGCATCAAATTCTTTCAGGAATTTCAGAGATTCCAGGGTGTAGTTCAGGGACTTAATCTAAGGTACTAGAAGAATGTACCAGAAAACTTTGGTGATCCCAACAGAAGTACAAGCGGAAGCAATGCTTTTTGTAAGGATTGCCTATATCTTGACAGCGATGGTAAGGGCTCCAATAATTGCTGTCTGCCTTCTTTTGCTTGTTTTTTCTTCTTGTATTCAGTATGCACTAAGCACTACTAAGGTGCTTGAATTTACTATTTACACTGATGGTACTACCCACGTCTTTTATCAAACCGATGTTAACCCTCAATCTCCTGATTTCATACTTGGCTTGTATGGTAACACTACCGATAACTTTGTTGTACAAGACCAGAATGGAACATTACTTTCAAGCAAAATGAACACAAATAATGTAGATGTCGAAACTCTCGGAGCATCTGCGATCAAAGTTGACTACGACACACCCGATCTTGTATCCAAGACTGGAAGGACTTGGACATTTCATGTAAACTCTCTTGTTGACTATTCTGTACTCTTGCCTGCAAATACTGTAATTGTAGGAATGAGTACGACTCCATCAGACTTGCAGGTTGTGAATGGTCAATCACTTATTTCATTTCCGAGTGGTTCTGTAGATATTAGTTACATATTTGGTGTATTAGGCACAAGCCAGACCGCAACTTTAGCAATTCAACATGCTCAAGATTTCATAAATACAGTAAATTCTGAAGGCATAAACACTCCTCTTGCTTCTGAAAAACTTGCTGAAGCAAATACAGCTTTTAATGAAGGAAGATATTCTGACGCAGAAGCGTTGGCCAATGATGCCAAGAACTCAGCCATTCAGGAACAGCAAACAACTCTTTCCACAAAACAAACTGGAAACAACAATAATACTGGTCCAATTTCAACTGGAAACAGCAACAATAATGTTAATCCAATTTCAACTGGAAACAATAATGATACTATTCCAATTTTAGCTGTAAGTGGTGCTGCTGCAGCAGTGATTACCATGTTTATTATATTGAAAAGATCTAGAATAACAAAGGAAATACCTGTACCTCAGATTCCACAGAGTAATTATGTACCTCCAGATAAAGAAACAATATTTAGACTCAAACCAGAACTACGTCAGGAAGACAAAGACATTGTAGTGTTTATCTCTGAAAAGGGTGGAAGAGTTTTTGAAAGTGAACTTCGCAAGAAATTCCTTCTACCACGTACTACAACATGGCGAGCAGTAAAACGATTAGAACGAGAAGGAATCGTTGAAATAGAAAAAGTAGACCAGCAGAATCTCATAAAATTGCGAAAAGTTGAGGAGGGCCAAGAATGAAAACATTATCATCATTTCTTTTGATATTGGTTGCAGCCATGATATTTGCTATTCCAAACCAATCCTATGCTGATCCACAATTAGATACTTTGCTCAATATTGCTACTCAAGCAAGAGATAATCTCAGTATAACAATATCACAAATTAGTAATGTGACTGATGAGATTAACCAGCTTTACAGTCAAGGTTCCAATGAAACTGATGCACTAGCAGAGGCAATAAATCAAAATGATACTAATTCAGCTAAACAACATTTTCTTGCTGCCATGAAATTCTTTCAAGAAACAAATGATCAGATAAACTCACTTAATGCAACATCATCAAATGATCAGCAAAAAATGGAGATGATAATACAACTGAGAGGAGAGATATCTAGACTAGAGAACATGGGAAGCCTTCTAAAGTCCATCGCATCAGAAAATAATATAGATATTAATTTTACAAACTTTGATGAAACTATTCAGAACGCCACCCAAGATCTTGATTCTGGAAACTCTGATGATGCATTAAAGCAATTACAAAATGCTAACAACTTTGTTGTTGAGACACATAATTCTCTAACTAGTATTGCACAAGAGAGAATTTCTGAAAGGGAGAAAAATTTTGCTGAAAACCAAATTGTGCAACTCAATAATACTAGTCAACTTAATACTACACAGAACATCATACCTATGAATTCATCTCATGCTGCACCTGTTACAAATAATTCTAACATTACTACAGAAAGCAATCCCAAAGATATGGTTGCAGAACTCAAGCAGTTAGTATCGGAGGGTAAAATAGACCAGGCAATAAATCTGATAAAGATAATTCAAGCTTATCAAAAATCCCAGTCAACTGAGAAATCTGCAGAGATGTCTCCACCTACAAACTCAACTGTACCTACACCGCCACCAGCTCCTGCATCATCAACAAACACTACGGTGTCAGGACAAGGTGTAGTACACTATGATCATAAAAAAACACAGAACGAACATAAAATACCTGGAATCCAAAATTACCATCAAAATTAATAAAAAATCGTCATGTATGGGTCCTTTTAGACTGAAACTATTGTTTTCTACGCAGGACAGATTTCATAAAATTCATATAGATTTTTGATTGGAGCATAGCTGATGGTTTCAAAACAAATCTCAATAGGTATTGGGATACCAATGATTGTAATAGGTGCAGTACTCGCTGTATTTCTTGCTCCAATGCAATTAGATCTTAGTGATACCATAGAGTTTGTTGGAAGTCTTATCGGGATTCTTGGTGCTCTGATATTCATTGCAGGACTATTTGCAAGAAAGACTGCACAAATTGTGTCTTAAACTTTCAAAATTCCAGCAGAAATGAGATACTGAAGGCTATTGGCAAAAGTTTCATCATCTATCTGACCTAATCCCCACCAACCAGCTTCATGCTTTAACCAATTTGGAATTTTCACGACCGAAGTTTCGTTGTTTTCACTTGTGTTAGGCAGACCATGATCTGTCATATATCTTACAGCCAAAGCAAAGTCTCTTTTACTCAAAGCCCCCTCAGACCACCAAATAGCTCTATCTTTTACCCAAGTAGGTATCACTTGTCCAACAGTTTCATATAATGAAAATTTTTGGACGTTGTCATTTTTCTTGTCTACGACATAGATATTATCTGATTGATCTATTGCAAGCCCAACAGGTTCCTCAAATTGTCCTGCAGAGGTTCCTTCTATTCCCCAACTCAAAATAAAATTTCCATAAGGATCAAATTTTTGAATGCGGTGGTTCCAAGTATCTGCAACGTAAAAGTTACCATACGAGTCTATTGCTAGTGCTGTAGGATTGTTGAATCTTCCCTCTTCTGAGCCTTGAGAACCAAAGAAGTTTACGAAATTATCAATACTTGAGAATTCTAGAATTTTGTTATCTGGAGAAGATACATAGATATTGCCTTTGGAATCAACCGCTATTCCACTAGTTGCTGTAAAATTACCATTATCTGTAAGTAAAGATTTGAACTCATTCATGAAAGTAAATTGTGTATCAAATTCTTGAATCGTATTTCTTCCAGAGTCTGCAACAAGAATGTCTTCTTGATTATCTGCAGCAAGCCCGACTGGAGTATGAAACATTCCCTCGCTATCACCATAACTTCCCCAAGAATAAATGAAATTTCCATTATCTTTGTCAAATATGTCTATTCTTGCATTTCCTGTATCAGCAACAAAGGCGTATTTTGTTCCAACAAAAATTCCATGTGGATGCAATAGTTGACCATTACCTGATCCTAGACTACCCCATGATAACAACAATTTTCCATTAGAGTCGAACTTTTTTACCTGTGAGCTTCCAGAGTCCACGACATAGATGTCACCACTAGAATCAATAGCTATTCCAGTTGGAGCAGTAAAGTTTGTTGCAAAATTTGATACAAAAGCAGGCACACTAAACTGATATGCATTGAGCATTTCTGCGTCATCTACTGGAGGACCAACAACAAAATAAGGAACAGATCTGACTATTCCATCATAGTCTATGTAGAGTTCCCATTGACCTGTAATGGAATTCTTACTTATTTCACGCGGCAATATTGTATCAACTGCAGTTATTGGCAAAGATAGTCTTGGATATTCTACAGCATTTGGATCTACAACCCAAAGGCTTGTCGAATTTGTTATGACCTGAGAGGCGTGAATCTTTACATGAATAATCTCTCCTGGTCTGTAGTTTAACTTGTCAAGAAATACATCTAATTCTATGTTTGGTAGTGGTGCTGTATTTGCAATAACACTAAACGAACCTGATTGACTGACACCTCCGTACTGGACTACATAATTG
>JBAVVB010000158.1:0-11864 GCA_049697075.1 Nitrosotalea sp. | reverse complement strand
GGGTAAGATTGGTAATGCTACACGCTTGATTTTTCTGGAAGAAGCAATGGAGACCATGAGATAAATCATTACTAAAATTTTCATTAATGGGTCTTGAGTCTTGGGCATTTTACAGAATTGAAGCATAACTTTTTCTTGAACGATTGATGGTAACATTCTGTTTATCATTTTAGATATCTTAAGAAGATCTGAATCACTTGAATAACTTACGAGCATCTTTACATCAAAACCCATTTTGATGCTTTGCAGACATGCTATTGCAGATAACTCGTCATATATGCAACAAAGTATAGTTTCCTTTTGAGAATTATATGGAATTCCTCCAAGTCCCTTATCTACAAAAATGCAAACATAAGCATGTGATTCTGTAAGATATGTGTAAAGTAATCTGCTATGATCTGATTCCAAACTGGGCTTTACTTGCAGATCGATGGACTTCTCGATTAAAGATGAAGTTGCTGCAACTTCCAAATCTTTTGTCAAGTAGTCTGAAGATTTTCCTTCAACTTTAATGTAGAATTTCTCGCCTTTCAACAACAAATTCATACTTGTACTTGTAATTGTAGAAAGTACTATGTCAAACTGATTCTTAACTTCTTTTGCAATAGCTATTCGATCAATACCAAAAAGTGATCCAATTGTAGAGGAAGCAAAAACAGGATCACTTGCTTCTATTATTATCACAGAATCATTCTTTCGCACGCAAGTGAAACTCTGTTTTTTGATCTTGAGAATAGTTGAGATACTTGTTTCTAAACCATCCATCTTATTTAATGAGAAAACGGATGGAAAAACAACCAAGACAGTCTTCTCATTCATTCTATTTCCAGTGTTTTGACTCATTTATAATTCTAGGATAGAAAATCAACCTAAATAATTATATGACCAAAATGAATGCGTTTTCTTATGCATAGCTTTACTGCTGAACAGATACAGCAGTTAAACGAAAAACTGAAGACGCCGCAAGATGTTCTCAAATGGGCATTAGACAATCTTCATCCCAAAATAGCCATGGCATCAAGTTTTGGAGCAGAAGATGTTGTAGTAATTGATATGATGATGAAAATAAATCCAAAATCTAGAATCTTTACGCTTGATACTGGTAGATTAAATCAAGAGACATATGATGTTATGGATGAGATAAGAAACAAGTACAACATGAACATCGAAGTAATGTTTCCAGATTCTAATGAAGTTGAAGAAATGGTTCGTGTCAATGGCATGAACTTATTTTATCAAAGTATGGGAAATCGTAAACTATGTTGTGGCATAAGAAAAGTTCATCCACTCAAGAAAATGCTCTCAGCCGTAGATGGATGGATTACTGGACTAAGAGCTGACCAAACCGAAGTGAGGTCTAACGTCCACAGAATTGAGATTGATCCGCAACACAATGGCATCATAAAAGTAAATCCGATAATTGAATGGACATGGGAACAAACTTGGGATTACATTAAGAATAATAACGTACCTCACAACAAACTTCACGACAAGGGGTATCCTAGCATAGGATGTGAGCCTTGTACACGTGCAATCAAACCGGGGGAACCATTACGAGCAGGACGTTGGTGGTGGGAAACAGATCCCCAAAAAGAATGTGGATTGCATGCGGAACACGGAAAGTAACATTATAGGTAATATGAAATGGGTATTGTGCAACCACATGGCGGTAAGCTAGTAAACAGATCTACAAGCAAAAACCAAGATAATCTGTTTTCAATACAAGTCAATGCTGATCTGGCAAGCGATATTGAAAATATATCTGATGGTATATTCAGTCCACTTGAGGGATTTCTTCTACGAGAAGATTTTGAGAAAGTGATCACAAAGGGAAGATTGGCAAATGATCTTCCTTGGACAATTCCGATAGTACTTGATGTTGATAAAGAAACTGCAACAAAGATGAAAGATGCAAAAGATGTTGCTCTAAGTGTTAACGGTACAAATTTTGCGGTCTTACATGTAGAAGAGATCTACACCTTTGATAAAAATGCAACAGCAAAGGGAGTTTATGGTACAACTGATGAAAAACATCCCGGAGTAGCAAAAACCATGTCAATGAAAGAATCTTTGGTTGGAGGCAAAATTGATTATATTACAAGACCAGCAGAAACGACAATTCGCAGATACAGAAAGACTCCAAGAGAAACAAGAGAACTATTTGAGAAGGCAGGATGGAAGACAATAGTTGGATTTCAAACTAGGAATGTGCCTCATGTCGCACATGAGATGCTTCAAAAGGCATCACTGAACACACACGATGGACTTTTTGTTAATCCTCTAATAGGGAAGAAAAAGTCAGGCGATTATAAGGATGAAGTAATAGTTGCAGCCTACGAGACACTGATCAAGTATTATTATCCACAGAATCGGTGTCACCTTGCTACACTACATACAGAGATGCGATACGCAGGTCCAAAAGAAGCTATTCATCATGCCATAATGAGAAAGAATTTTGGATGTACTAATATCATAATAGGTAGAGATCACGCTGGTGTGGGCAATTATTATGATCCATTTGCTTCACAGAGAATATTTGACGATTATCCTGACATTGGAATTGAACCTATTTTCTATCCTGCCTTTTTCTATTGCAAAAAATGTTTATCCTTTGCAAGTGAAAGAAATTGTCCACACGGACAGGAATTTCAAGAACAACTTAGCGGTACCAAGCTTAGGACAATGATCCTTGAAAAACAAAGTCCATCAGAATACATGATCCGACCCGAGGTATCAAAGATCCTTATGAACTGGGATAATCCGTTTGTAGACTAGATTTTTATTGAAATGAACTTAGCTCATCTTATGCGTAGCGTGATACTTGCTGTACTATTACTGGTAACGCCACTTTTACCTGTATATGCCCAAGAAGCTACAATGAATCCGTCTGTTCATTATGATACAGTCCAGATACCTGCTGATGCATTTAATGTTGCAAGAGATAATGCTACTCTCTTCAAGCTATCTCATGAACATGTTACTAATTGGCAACTTACCATAGAAAACAAGCTCACATATGCAAACCCAAATGGCACTGCCATAATCAGACTTTATGAAGATCCTACGGTACAGAAATTCATCGAGGTCGGAATGGGTAGTCCTCCAGATTATAGATTATGGGTAGCTGTCAATACTCCAGATGATGGATATTTTGTGATTCTAGATGAAAAGACAGGTGGATGGACCCCTGGACAGATTGTAACGGTACAACACACAAGTAATGGAGGACTATCTGCGTCGATAGGTCAACAGGTACTCGTTGATAATTTGGATGTAGCAGGATTTACAGTAAGGGATATCACTGCATCTGGGCTTTACTCAACTTCTGATCCTCCAGCTGCATCCTCGGGAAGCGTTTCCATAAATATAGTTTCAGGAGATCCTGCCCAAAACCCAATCTTCTACATGCCATTTATTGTAGTTGGAGTAACTGGAGTCTTGATTGCCGTTTTAATAAAGACTAAGAAGAGATAGTCTTGTAATAATTACACTCTTTTTTTATCTGACAGACTGTGCACATTGGAGATATTGGTTTGCAGATATTTTGGCCATACATGACAAATGTGTCATTTATCCGAATCCAATACTTTTTTGGAATTTTCTTCATCAATTCAATCTCTGTATCTTCAGGAGTCTTTGTTTGAACAAGTCCAATCCTATTTGAGATTCTGTGCACATGTGTATCCACAGGTATGGCGGGCTTGTCAAATGCGTAAACCAGAACACAATTTGCAGTTTTTCGACCCACGCCTGGCAGCTCAACTAGCTTGTCTAATGTTTGTGGTACTTTACCAGAATATTTTGAATCTATTATAGAAGCTACTTCTATTATGCGCTTTGCCTTTACATGATAAAATCCTGTTGATTTGATAATCTTTTCAACATCTGAAATCTTTGCGCTAGCAAGAGCACGGGCTGTCTTGTATTGTGAGAATAATTTTCTGACCACTGCAGATGTATTTTCATCTCTTGTTCGTGCTGAAAGTATTGTTCCAATAAGAATGCTCAAGGGGCTTCCATTTTCAGCTTCACGTAATTGCCGCAATGCAGTCATTCGAGGTGGCTTGACTGCATCCATTGTCTTTATCATTCCATCTAGAATTTTTCCTATCTTATCCAACTGATTACATTTAATCATAAAGTATTATATCTGTTATAACAAGATCATAATATTGGAGTTAACAAAAGAAGAAGAATCTACACTTGCTGGAAAACATGGAGAAACTCTTGCGCTTGCATATAGAATTCTTGTGGCAATAGGGGAGGCTACAGGGGCAGACAAACTTATTCCAGTAGAGTGGGCTCATCTGTCTGGAGTAAATTACAATACAATAGGTGATGCAGGGGAAGAATTTCTTTCACATCTTAGCAAAGATGCAAAATTTAGGATAAAAACTACTGTAAATCCTATGGGGTTTGATTCTGATAGTGTTTCAAAGTTTGAACTTGATGAGGAATTTATCAAAAAACAACAGAGCATCAGACAATCGTATGAGCAGATGGGCGCAGTCCCATCTTTTTCTTGCATCCCATATGAAATCTTTGAGCTCCCAAAAAAAGGAACCCAAGTATCCTTTGCAGAAAGTAATGCTGCCATTTATGCAAATTCAATTTCTACTCTAAAAACTAACAAAGAAAGCGCATTTAGTGCACTTGCTAGTGCACTTACTGGAAAGAGTATCTACTCTGATTTGCGTGACGATGAAAGTAGAAAACCAAATCTTACCATAAGAATGAAGACAAAACAGAAAGATGAACTGACATACGGTTTGTTGGGATATTTTGCGGGAAAGGAAGCAGGAAGCTCAGTTGCTATATCTGGCGTAAAAGAGCTAGACAGACGTAGCTGCAAATCATTATGCGCAGGAATGGGAACATCTGGAAGTTGTGGTATGTTTACTTTTGGAGAAGGGGAAAAGGGAGAAAAGATAGACTTTGATGATAAAGAAATGAAAAACGTCAAAGACGAACTCAATACAGCAGAATCAGGTGATGTTATTACGCTAGGAAGTCCACAACTTGGACTAGAAGAAATGTCAGATCTGACAACTAAACTAAAGGGGCGATCATTTAGAAAACGTTGCATGATTTTCTGTCCACGTGCTATACAGGGGCAGATTAGAAATCTAGGTTATGAAAAAGAGCTAAACCGAGCCGGTGCAGAAGTACTCTATGATTGCTGTATATGTTTGACGCCGCTTATAGACAAAGAAAATGTTGATTCTGTTATTACAAACAGTGTCAAGGGAGCATATTATCTGAGAACATCAAACGGCGTAGATGTCAATCTAAAAAATCTTGATCAAATTATTCAAGAGGAAACAAAATGAATGTCAAGATAATCGTTAAGGGAAAAGCAAAAGGTACTGTACTTTGCGCAGAAAATCCAGTAAATTTCCTTGGTGGTGTAGACAAGATAACAGGAAGGATACGAGATGAGAATCATGATCTTTTTGACAAATTTGTAGGAGGCAAGATTCTCGTCTTTCCAAAAGGTATAGGCAGTAGTGTCGGCGCATACACAATTTACTCACTAAAATACAACAAATGTGCACCACTTGCAATAATATGTCTCAAGGCAGATATTACAACAGCATCGGGTTGTGCAATTTCAAACATTCCATTGGTTGTGGCAGAAAAGAAGGACTATGAATCCTTGAAAGATGGCCAAGAGATCACAGTTGATGCAATAGAAGGCAAAATACTATAGTTCTATTCGTACTGCTGAGCCATTTGGCTCTGTTTCTTTGAACACAATCCCCTCAAATCGTAAAATCACTGTACTTTTTTGCTTCCAATGGTCAAATGGAGCGCCTGCCTTTTCACATGTATGGTTTAGAAACTCTTCTTCATTCCATCCGTATTCTACAGGAACCTGAGGAAGTAGAAGGCCAGAACCAAATTCCCATTTTACAATTAATCCGTCCCTGCCAACTCTTATCTTAGATGGATACTCTGATGGATCTTGTACCTTTATCACTTCTGGAGGAGTCAAAACTGTTACTTCAAAAGTAATCTTGTCCAATTCGTCATACTTGACAGGTAAAAATCGAGGATCTTCTGTTGCTGACGCTATAGATGCGTCCACAAGAGATTGGTATAGTTTTCTATCTGGTGTTGGAAATCCTATGCATCCTCTGAGATTTTCTTCTTTGTTTAGAGTAACAAATACTCCAGAGTTGAAGGAAAACCTAGATTTGATTTCACTAGAAAGTGTTCCCCTCTTTCCGGTTTCAATATATTCTCTGGTAACTGATCTTGCTGTCTTGACAAGCAACTCTCCATCGTGATCAGATATTACACTCATTTTAGTCTCTGATTTAGTTTTTCTACAAACTCTTGAATCTTCACCAAATGAGTTCCTTCCCAGTAAATCTTCTTGCAACCCTTACAGCTCCAAAATTTTTCTTGCCTTTCGTAAATTCTGAGTGGAACCTTCTCCATGATCCTTATTTTATCAATTGCTTCAATTTTCCCATTGCAATCTCCGCATCTTGAAGAGTTGGTATCAAGTACGAAATTTGAAAGACCGATCTTTTTTGCAATCTGGATAATCTGTTCAATTTCATCATTTCCTCTAATGAGGACTGTTATGATACCGTCTATCTTTTCAGCACTTTTGGTAAGATTTTCATCTTTTGTAACTATGACGCGCCTTTGATTCTCTGCAAATTTAATCAGTTCTGAATCCTCAATTGAAGACTCGTATTTGGAATCATAACCAAGAATACGCAATTTTCTTGCCAAGTTCCCAAGCATTGCATCTACAACAAAACTAGGCTTATGTGCACTCAATATCCTTGACCCATGCCTGACTCTACTATGTGGCTATCACCTGCAGGAAGTGCACGTATAAAATCATCAATATTAAATGCTTTAACAACATCTTGATTTTCTGCAAGTTTTAAAAATTCCAATCTCACCTTTTTTGCAAGATCTGTCATATCAGTTCCTGATGGTTCTATAATTACATAAAACAAGCATCTCATCTTCACTGGTGTTAGTGGACCACACATGATTGTGTAACTGTCATTTTTTTGATACAACCCTACGGCTAATTGCAAGTTGGAAACTTGAACAAAGCTTCTAGTACCCTCTATTGGGAATGCACCCTTTGCAAGAAATTGACCTGTAGGTGCCCCCATCTTGATCTGATCTGGTTTTACCCAGTAGGCATTTAATCCATACACTCCTTCCCTCCAAGCTCTACTAAAACAGACTGTAGCTTGCGCTACTTCTGTTATACTTGATACCATGTCATCTTCACTATCCTTTAGGATAAAAAACGGTGATCCTACTATCTCTGCGTGGAAGACTCTGTCATCCTTACATAGGTGTTTTCTTATTACAGAAGAATTGGAAGATGAGTCTCGTCCTCCAATTGCCAAAAGTCCATCTGAAGTAAAAAACCATCTGTATCTTTCATACCATTCTTTCTTTTTCTGTATTGCAAAAACAATGGAATCCTGAGTAATGGTGGCCTGTTTTCTGAATGCCTCCAAATTCTTTTCAGTCTTGATTTTTTCTGACCCTATTGTTTCAATTGCTTTTAATTGTCGTTTTGATTCGTTAAACAAGATAGAAGCTATGGCTTGAATTGATGACTGTGGGTTGATCTTTACTTTATCTTCCTCGATATTTATCATTAGTATGCCACTTTCTCTTATCAGAGAGGAATTGTGTTCTTGCAATAGTGGTAGAACTCTTGAATCCTCGATAGATGTAACTCCAATTGATGCCAAACCAAAGAGAGCTTTGGCAACATTGGATATTGATTCAGCTCTTAGCTTAACCAGTGAGATTGCCTTGTTTTGTTCCTCGAGTTTATGCTCCATCTCAATTATCTTTTGGCTTACAGTATCAGTTTGTGATGTCTTTCCCTGCTCTAGAAGATTTTCAGAAAATAGTGAATCTAACCCTTCCATAAAACTAGATACTTGGCTAACATTTTTTTGTGAAACATCTCCAAGCGGTATGGGATACACATCTGCTCCCTTGTCATCACGAACAATGCATGGATCATGTTCTCCACTGACAACTTTCTCAATCATTTCCCTTGTTACCTGATATATTGTGGCAACTTCTTCGCTAGACAATGTATTTCCCAATCTCTGACCGTCTATGCCGGATCTCTTCATTATCTCCTCAGCATATTTCGAGGGTAATCCTAGGGTTCTGCCAATCCACCTGACTGTTACAGTAGACGCAGATTTTATCTCCTCTAGATCTTTTTGTGTCACTTTAAAAATATCTGAGCCACTTGATGGTGGAGTAACATATGTTCGACCAACCCCTAACTTTCTATGTCTTACATCAATTGAATGAAGAAGCGATAAGATCTTCATCTCTTTATTGCACAAAAGTATGTTACCATCACCAAAAAATTCCCCAATCAGAACAAATTCTTGGTTGAAACCGCTAAATGTAATTTGGACTATTCTCTCACTACCAATTTGCTCAACGTTAATAATTTTGGCGCGAAGAAGATCATTTCTGAGCCTCTTTACCAGTCTGTTCTCCTCCATTTGACTTATCTTTACATTGGTAATCCAAAATCCAAATGTGGAAAACATGAGCAAAAGATCTGGTTTTTCGGGATGATGCAACTTGAAGAGAAGGCTATTGCGAGTTATACCGTAAATATTGCTGACATAGTAGTCCTTTGTCTTGCTGGATATTTCGTTTACCAGATAACTTAGTTCAATTCCTGCAAGTGTCATAATGAGTCGTTATCACTCCAAAATTATACTCTTGCTATTGGGGTTCAACCAAACGTTTTAAACAGGATTTAACAGAGTGAGCTTGAAAATTTACTTGGTAAGACATCCAAAGGGCAAAGATAACGATAAGAAACCAGAGCCAACTGACAACCCCTCAAAGGATATGCCTCCTGAGGAACCACGCGTTATGGAGACTGACGAATCTAGGATAAAAAGTGGCCTTGACAAGGTGTTTTGGTTGCGCGTCGGTCTGGGTGTACTAGCTGGAGCTGTTTCTGCCATAATTGGAAGTACTATGTCGCATGCTCACGAAAGAGCATATACAGGATTGGGAATTGTAATTGTGTTATTCATTATATCCTATGGAATAGCAAAGGCACTAAGAGTTCCACTGCCGTTGTCTGATAAGAGAAAACTTATCATGACTGGTATTGGAAGCTACTTTTTGATGTTCTTGGTTAGCTGGATTCTGGTATATACAATCATCAATCCCCATATTAGCAGCATTACAACAGTGCACTAGGCAACTGCTAAATATCTAAAATGTCTTTTCACTTAATTGTATGTGGAAATATAGAACACCTGGCATTCCAGATGAACTATTTGAGAGAGTAGAAGAGGTACCAATTACAAAAGAAGAGGTACGAGCAATCCAAATTAGTAAAGGCAGGCTCAACGAAGGCCAAACTGTATATGACATTGGATGCGGAAGCGGGTCTGTATCAATAGAAGCGGCACATCAAATAGGTACATCAGGAAAAGTTTTTGCAATCGATTTTGACTCAAAAGCAGTAGAACTTACCGAAAAAAATCTGTCCAAGTTTGGGATCTCAAATGTTACAGTCATTTTAGGAAATGCGTTAGAAAAGATCTCAGAACTTCCTGTAGCTGACGCCATATTTATTGGGGGAACAGGAGGCGAGACATCTGATATACTAAAACTCTGTGAAGGCAAGCTCAAGCAAGGGGGGAGAATAGTAATAGGAACCATTTTGATTGAAACCCTTTATTCTGTGCTCTCAGCTATAGAAAAACTCAAGTTTTCATCTGTTGACATCACACAAGTTACAATATCCAAGAGTCGCAAGACATCTACTGGTACAATGATGCTTGCTAGAAATCCAGTCACCATAATCTCTGCAATAAAGATCTAACTTTAATTAGGTAACAATGGCGATTTTTTTTATAGATGGCTGAATTGACATGCGTTGGCTGTGGCCCTGGAGATCCAGATCTTCTTACCGTAAAGGCAGTAAAGGCCATTAAAAGTGCGGACGTAATCATGTGCCCCACTTCAAAGGAAGGCAAAGAAAGCATTGCATATTCCATAATATCATCGCTGGTTGATAATTCTAAAAAACCTGACGTTTTGAATCTTGTATTTCCTATGGTAAAGGACAGAGAAATCTTAGAGAATACTTGGGAAACCAATGCACGCATAATAGCTAATAAAGTAAAAGATGGAAAAAACGTTGTATATCTTACAGTAGGGGATCCATCGTTATACAGTACATGGATTTACTTGCAACGTGAGCTCAAGTCAAAATATCCTGAAATCAAAATAACAGTAATTCCTGGAATAGTATCCATGTTTGCTTTTGCCTCCAAAGTGGGAATTAGCATAGCAGAAGGGGATGAAACAGTTGCCGTGATACCTGCATGCTATGACCTTTCTAGAGTAAAAGAGACTGCAAAAAACTGTGATACTATGATATTTCTAAAAGATGGTAGATATTTTGATCAGGTTATCGTACTACTCAGAGAAGCTGGCTTTCCTGATAGTTCGCTTTTTGCTATAGCACAAGATGTAGGAACAAATGAAGAAATTGTAAAGAAATTAACACTTGGCGAAGTCACAAAAGACACATTGACTAGCAAATATTTTTCAATTATGGTGGTCAAGCGTGCATAAAGTATACTTTGTTGGCTGCGGTCCAGGTGACCCGGAACTTATCACTGTAAAGGCCAAAAAATTAATCCAGAAAGCTGATGTGGTAGTATACTCCGGTTCACTGATCCCACCTGAAATAGTCAAACTCTGTAAAAGAGCAGAGTTGCATGATGCTGCAAAACTAGTCAGAGAAGATATTTTCAAGATTCTACGGGATAATGCATTGAAAGGAAAACTAGTTGTGAGATTACATGATGGCGATCCTTCAATCTACGGTGCAATAAGAGAGCAGACAGATAACCTCAAAAAAGACGGAATAGGATTTGAGATAGTACCCGGAATCACTTCTTTTCTGGCATCTGCTGCAGCACTAGGGTGTGAGCTTACCCTGCCCGGTGTTACTCAAACCATTATTGTGACAAGAGCCGAATCGCGAACAAAAGTACCAACAAGAGAAAAAATTTCAGAGCTTGCAAAGCACAAAGCCACCATGATATTCTATCTAAGCGTTCATCTAATATCGGATATTGTTAAGGAAGCAATCAAAGGCGGCTATTCAAAGTCAACTCCTGTAGCAGCTGTCTATAGAGCAAGTTGGAAGGATGAAAAGGTAATAACTGGAACATTAGAAAACATTACAAAAAAAATCAGAGACGAAAAAATTACAAAAACTGCAATCATAATCATTGGAGAAATCGTAAATCCCAAGCACTATGAATATTCTAAACTTTATGACAAAACTTTCAGCCATGGATATAGAAAGGCCAAAGTTATTTCATAGCCGAAATACTTTGTTTTTGATTCCCAATTTTTGTAACTTTTTTTGAAAAGTCGTGGTATTGCCAGAGGCAAAGATCTTTAATTTGTATGTACTCGATCTCTTACCATCTAATAACATTGCAACCTTATCGGCTACGGTATCTGCTGGATCAAGGAATGTTACATTGGGAAAAATTTCCTTTAATATTGGCAGAAGAAATGGAAGATGTGTACTAGACAAGGTCACCACATCTACTCTCTCTTTTTGTATTGATTGTAGGCTTGCTCTAATCTTTTTTTTACACAATTCTTTTTTAGAAATAAACTTTCCAGATTCTACGAGATCTACAAGTGACGACGCATTAATTTTAATCACTCTAATTCTTTTGGGAACTTGTTTTTTGATGTAATTTTCTAGTTCTTTACTTTCAACAACTGATTTGGTGGCAAGAATTGCTATTGAATTTGTATTTGTTTTCTCTGCCGCATCTTCT
>JBAVVB010000157.1:0-11134 GCA_049697075.1 Nitrosotalea sp. | reverse complement strand
TCATAACAGAGAAACTAAAGCTAATCAAAGTGCCTACGCTTCTCATATGGGGAAAGGAGGACAAGATGATTCCAATAGAATATTCCAAAGGGTTTGTGGATTCCATTCCAAGTTGCGATTTTGCAGTTATGAATGGATGTGGGCATACACCCTACGAAGAAAAACCTGATGAATTTTCAAAACTAGTGCTTGATTTTTTATCTAGGTAAAGGAGTCACTATTTTTTCTTGATAAAAATAAAAAGGGTTTACGAGTCCCCATCCAAAGAAGACGGTTTTAGAATCCTCATCGATAGATTGTGGCCGCGCGGACTATCAAAAGAATCCACGCAAATAGATTCATGGTTAAAAGACATAGCACCTAGCGACAATCTCAGAAAATGGTTTTCTCACGATCCAAAAAAATGGATCGAGTTCAAGAAAAGATACAGCGAAGAACTCAAGGAGAAAAAAGATATCATTTCAAAGATCAAGTTGCTTGAAAAAGAAAAGAAGAGGATAACATTTCTCTATTCTGCAAAAGATAAAGAACACAATAACGCAGTTTTTCTACAAGAATACATGCAAAAATAGATCAAATCGTATACTGACAGCAACCACATACCAAATCAAAATGAACCAATTATAGACAAAATAATTATTTTGTACTTGGAATATTGCACAATATTCATGTATCATGCTAACAATTTCAGATACATGGTTAGCAAACAAAACGATGAGTTTCTTGACGAGGAACCAGAAGATAACGAAAAAGACACAGAATACCTAAATGATGAATTTGAAGAAGACGATTCAAAAAACAAATGAGCGTCATCATACATTAGAAACACAACAGAGATTTGCCAAAACTTTGTATTTGATTGAAAGAATCATTCGTTCTAATCACTTAAAAGATAGACTGACTTTTAGATCATATTGAGTGAATCAGAGTATAATTCCCAAATTGAGAAAATTTCACTGATGATAATGGAGGATAACATGTCACTTGATGAGCAAGATCCCATGAAACTTCAAAAGTATTACGACTTTGTGAAAAAACATTTTCATTTGGACGGTGAACCTGGCATTCAATTAGTTAACGAGGCATTCTTGTATCTGAAACTGAAAAACTCAGATTCTGTAGACCCACTCCAGCATGGAGATGAGTTTGGAGCAGGCTTTAGCTGAATTAAGAGTTTTTTACAATACACAAGTCTACAAACCAAATTTGAACTTGGTCTTTGAAGAAATTGCAATTATTGATAAAATCGATACAGCAAGAATAACAAATGACATAGACCCAAATTCAGGAAGAACTTGTGTTCCTATTATTTCAATTCTTTCGGTACCATTAGTGAATGCAACTGAAAGAGTTCTATCAGTGCCTGTTTTGTTTTCATGAAAGTCAGTATAAGTATCATCCACAAGAACAATGAACTGATCATCGTTTGCACCAACCTTTGCGTCAATTAGAGTTCTAGGTAGGTCTATAATCAAATTTCCATCACTTGTAGAATTTAATGAAATTACAAGTGATGTTTCATGAGTGCTAATCAGCATATTATTTATCGTTGCCCCTGTTATGGCATAGTTAACGTTGTAAGATTGCCCACCTGCAGGATTCTTTATGACATAGGTATTTGTCAATTGTGCAAAAGACGGCACACTTGCCAAAGAGATCACAAATACAGTCAAAATCAAATATGATTTCCAGTGCACAAGAGGTTTGACATTGACTTGTATTTTTCCTTTGCGAGTAATTTAACCTCTCAAATTGTTCCAGAATTCCAAGGTCTTGTTGCTTTGGTTCTCATATCCTCAGTTTTGCCGGTCATAGCAATGACTAGTAAAACCAGATGAGGTTCAGATCTGAACGCTTACATCAATTTTTAATTCAAGTTATTATAGTACTTTTTTACCTTCTAGTAATGAAAGACTTGTCTAATCCTGTCCTGATAAAAAAATTAAAGGAAAAAATAAGCCAGAATGAGAATCGCCTGCAAAGATTGATGACAGAGTATGAAAACATTTGGGAAGAAACTGGCCTAGATCCAAGAGATTCTTCCTACCTTGTAGAAAAAACTATGCGTTTTGAGCTTGCACAAAAAAATACTACTACCATATTTTCCTCCTTCAAGGATTTAATTGAAAATTACAAGAATCTCTGCCAAGAACTAGAAAAAATAGAGGAATAATGCAAATAATAGAATCTGCCGAGTTATTTTCCAAGGAAAGACATGCCGGCAGGACAAGAAATGACAATACCCCATACTTGGATCATTTGAAAGGAATGGTAAACAGACTGAAAAATATTGGAATACTAGACCAAGAAGTCCTTGCAGCGGCATGGTTACATGGCATCATGGAAGAAACCAACACGACGTTTGATGAAATCGATAAAAGGTTTGGCAGCAGGATAGCGGTCCTTGTTCTTGCATCATACAAAGACAAAAACCTTCCAAGGGATCAGGTAGAAAAACAATATGTCAAACAATTAAAAGAATCTCCCATCGAAGCAAAGCTAATCAAGTTTTGCGATATTTCAACAAATCTCAAAGATTTGAAAAACGCCACTTGGTCAAAGACCAAAAAAACAAAACAGGTTAAAAAAAATACATATTATCTCAGTATAATAAAGTCTGAATTATCTAATAATAAAACCCAGTATCCAGAGATTCAAAATATCCTAAATGGCATAAATGAAGTAATTTCAACCCATGGTCAAAGACCAATTGTGCTGTGAGTAGAGACTTGTCTAGCATCAGAAGAGATATCAATGAATGTCTCATAACATATACAATGATAGAAGAAAAAAAGAAAATAAAGTCAAACACAGAAGATGAGTACAACAATGCCTTGGCCTCTGAGGATCCAACCAAAATATCAAAGGACGCCCAAGAGACATTAGCATTAGAGGCAATTAAGAAATTCAAGTCTTTGTGACATATCCTATCGCTTTTATCTGGGATTGAATACACATCATTATTGTCGGATAACTTGGCAAATTCTGTTCAACAGATCATCATTCTTGGCAAGGGAGACCGCCAAAGATTAGAGTACATTCTTGAACTCTTAACAAAAGGCAAAACTTTGCCCACATCGGATCAAAAATATTTGGAAGGTATCATTCCCTTGTACCTAGGTACACAGGATGCAGAATCTCTACAAAAGCACATGGAAAATGTGATAGATACACTACAGGGAGAGATCCGGACACTCAATGAGAGACTTTCAAGGCTTGAAAGAAAAGGGTTTGAGAAATATGTTGGTAAAAAAGCAGTCTTTTTCTTTGCTACTGTATTTGTGGGCTGGCATGTATTTCAGAGCTATACAATGTCTTTTCTTGGACCATATTTGCCTTCGAATATAGGACAATATCTATTTCCACTAAACATGTTGGCAAATAGTTTTAATGCCAACTCTTTGGTCTGGCTAGTTTTCATTTTTATGGCAGCGGCATGGCCATTTATTGGCGCTGCGTACCTGACAAAATTCATAAAATCACACAAGAGCGTTTCACGTACAGATAAGACGATAAATCATCTAGACATCCAAGAAACTGCAGGTAAGTTAGAAGGATGGGGTTGGAATATCTAACTTTATCCTACAGTCTCTATGAGAGCTGTGTTGATAGTATATTATTAAGAAGATAGCATTAAGTTGCAACTATTTGCAATCTTATTTCAAACTCCCTTTAGTGGAAATCGCAATTTTGCCTTTGCTGAAACAATTATGATAGAAATCGTAGAGAGAATAAGAACTGCTGATACAACAGATCCAAATTCTGGCACAGTAGGCTGCGGTCCTACATAAAATGTGTATACAGATCTCTCAAAATCTGCCGCATTTTGATTAAAACCATTCGGCGATGAGACCATAACAAGGAAAAATTGCCTGCCATCCTTTAACCAAAAGGAAAATTCTTCAGTAATTGGACTATTCTGCGTAGCTTGATTCCCTGAGGCAGTTTGATTCTCTGCAACAACTGCTTGAATCACAAAGCCATCAGAAAACCTCTGAATGTTTTTTTGATATACAGTATATTTTGATGTATCAAATAGCTTTGCAATGGCAAGATCTAGAATCTGATCATCTGGGAGTGAGAATACCGCGTCAGATATGGGCCTACCTTGATAAAAATAAATTGCAAAGTTGGCTGTGCTGTTTTGATTCTCATTTTCAAATACTGCCAATGTTGAATCTGACTGATTGGTCTGTGGCACTGGAATCCACCCAAGCGGAGGCAAAATGGAAAAGTTGTATGCCGGATCATTATATGTATTAGTTTGAATGTTTTCAGGGTTAAACATGGGAGTTAACGAACTCTGAGTAGTGTTTCCTTCTGCCCATACAGGATTTGCCATTAAGAAAGTCAGGGCAATACCTAACAGAATAGAGTAAAAAATCAGTCTCAATTTAAAAGAATTTCTAGCATCTACTATAAGAAGTATGATCATGGCAATTTTGTTTTTTAAGGTATGACTTACATCATGCGTTTCATGAAATAATTCTGTAACATAGACAGCCATCTCTTATTTCTGGTTTGGAAAAAGAAACAGGATATTCTTTGACTCTTCCATCACCATCTGGAATCAGCATATTGTAAGGATAGTATGATATTGATTGCGGATCTGATGGATCATCACCTTGTCCAAACAAAAGCTGTGAAATTTCAACATGAAATCTTATAGGATAAGGAAAATTTCCGTTCTTGTTCCACCATTCTATTCCAGTGAAATGGCTTGCACCCTCGAAAATAAACGATCTATCTTCTATGGTAAAATCAAATTTCTCAGATTTGTCCACGGTTATGTCCTTTAGAATATACGTGATGGACCTAGTAGCTGAATTCATAATTATCTGACGCATATAGGAATGATCTACCATGGGTCGTATGGTAATGAATTCGTGTCGATTTATTCCTCCAAATATTGCATGAAACTTGCCGTCGTCATTAAAAGAACAGACAAGATTAAGCTCAAGTGGTATGTTTTGCCTATTAAACAACTCTAGTAGATATAGCATCCATGACTTGTCAGGTATTTTGTTTCCAAGATCTGTGTCTAATGTTATGATATCTGATACTGAAATAACACGTGGAGGAAAAAACGCATTTCCCCTATTTTTAATATGACAGAGAGATCCTATCCAAAAATGCACGCAGGTGAATAAGATTTGATACTATTTTTTATTTGTTATATCATATTGGATTTTAAAATGGATTATGTGTAAAAGAAATAACTCTGTTACGGCAGGTAATGCAAAATTGAGCAGACTTTTTATCCTATCTTGGTTGCAGAAGTTTTATGTTAAAATATTTTTTACTTCTTTTGCTTTTTGTTCCTGCGGAATCATTTGCCTTTACAACAGGTCAGAATGCTACTTTGGTTATAGGGCATGATGATTTTGATACTGGAGGGACAATACATGATAATGCAACATCAGACGTCCTATATTCTCCAGATGGCATAGCATTTGATAAATCAGGAAATCTTTGGATTGCTGATACTGGATTCAACCGTTTGCTAGAGTTTTCTCCTCCTTTTACAAGCGGTGAAAAAGCAATGCTTGTACTAGGACAAGATGATTTTGTTTCCACTAGTCCCGCATTATCTGCAACTGGTCTTGACCAACCCTACGGATTAGCATTTGATAGTGATGGAAACATGTGGGTTGCTGATACTAATAACAACAGAATAGTTGAATACAAGGCACCTTTTACAAATGGTGAAATAGTCTCTCTTGTGATTGGATATCCAAGCTTTGACAAAGGCGTGTATCCAACAACTGCAGGTTCACTTGCTGCTCCATATGGACTTGCATTTGACAAATCAGGAAACTTGTGGGCCGTGGATTATTATAACAATCGAGTACTAGAATATTTTCCACCATTCAAAAATCAAATGAATGCATCACTTGTAATAGGGCAGCCTGATCTTACAAGCAACTCGGACGGAACAACTGCAAATCGATTGAATCTACCAAGTGCTGTTGCATTTGATGAAAAAGGTAACCTATGGGTGACTGACAGTCTTAATAACAGAGTACTAGAGTTTTCTTATCCATTTTCTACTAACCAATTTGCAATATCGGTAATTGGGCAAGAGAATTTTACAACAAACCTTCCAGGCGTTACTGCTGATTCCATGAATACTCCATACGGAATAATATTTGACAAATCAGGAAACTTGTGGGTTACTGACGGGAACAACGCTAGAGTTTTGGGATATACCCCGCCATTTAACAATGGCATGAGCGCGTCTCTTGTTTTAGGTCAGACAAATTTTGCTGAAATGATTGCCGGTACATCGGCTAACCTGTTGGCAGAACCATATGACGTAAAAGTAGATGATAACGGTAACCTATGGGTTGCAGACACTGACAACAACAGAGTGCTAGAATTTGCTACAACCACAACTAACACCCAGATTCCATCATGGGTCAAAAACGATGCCAAATGGTGGTCAGAAAACACTATTAGCGACCAGACATTTGTAAGTGGAATTCAATATATGATAAAAGATGGAATCATAGTTGTTCCATCTACTAATTCTAGTACTAGCCAATCACAGCAGATCCCCTCATGGATAAAGAATTCAGCAGGATGGTGGGCAAGTGGTCAGATATCAGATGATAGTTTTGTGAAAGGAATCCAATATCTAATCAGCAACGGAATAATCAATGTTGGGTAACATTTGAGTCAGTACTTGGTTTTCTTTTTTTCCTAAAATCATTTATAGCTATCAGCGAACCCACTATCAACGTGATCATTCCTATTATGACCATTCCAATTGCCACAGGGATGGCATAACAGTTTATTCCATTAGCAGAATCACATGTTCCGCTAAGATAAGGATCTTCTCCCAATACCACGGTGACATTTACTGGAGCGTTGCCTAGATTTAGTATGCTAAAATAATAATTCCCTTGTTCTTGCGGTCTTTTCTCTATGATGTGGTACGCAAATCCATTGTTGCTTTCCTTTTCAAATACTTCTCCATTGGGCTCTGTTACTTGTAATTTTATGGAACCTAATGTAGGCATCACATGAACCACTAGTACAGTGTGTTCACTTAATTCATCCCATGTAATTGTGGAATTTATCGATTGACCCTGTGATACTTCCTTATCTTCAATTATGTCATTTTTCGTCTTCATCATTGATTCAACTGTATTGTAGGAATTATCAAAGATGTTAGAGCCCACAACAAGCAAGATTGCTCCAATCGATGCAATTATCAAGCCACGTAGAACGCATAATTTTGCCAAATTGCAGTTACAAAACAGATCTGCCTAATAAGAAACTACCCTGTCATTTCTAGGAATAGGGATGTGGGATCCAGAAGATACAAAAAATTTGTTCATTCTTTAGGTTCAATAAAAGAAGATATGTCTATGTTGGAACAAGCGCATTTGCAATACACGCTATTCTTACTTTTGAAGGTAAAGTGTTTTTTGCCGCTTTTATCTATCGAGCCAGATACTAGCAGTAATTTTTTGTCAGTTAGCCTCTTAACCTGTCTATATACAGTTGTCAAGGAAACATCGCAATCCTCACTTAGTTGATAGGCACTTTTGGGAGAAGTGGCCGATCGTAGAATGTGTTTTACACTTTCATCTGAAAGTATCTTCAATAGACGTTCTGGAATCGTCTCATCCTTTTGGTTATTTTGAGGTGTACTGATCGTGTCATATTAAATTATTACACTCCTAAAGATAAACTTGATTTAAGCGGTTGCAAACGATTGCAAAAAATGAAATAAAAAAAACTACGATGAATTAAAGTATTTTAGTGCATCCTGAATTGTGTTTATCTCAATTACTTTCATACCGTATTTGCTCTCCATTAGTGGCGAGAGGGGTTCTTGCTCCGTAGTACATGTTTGATATGTTATAGGTCCCTCATTTTTTTCACTACAATTTTGAACAGTGCTAACTGCTTGCCCTTGAGGTACAAGAAATATCTTTGCACCATATTGACCTGCCGCATCAGCCTTCACGTCGGCTGCCCCTATCTGCCCTATGGTACCGTCTGGCTGGATTGTACCAGTCATCAATACCTGATTGTTTATTTGTTTTCCAAGTAATTCGGAAACCAGCAATACGGTCATAGCTCCTCCTGCACTACCACCGTCAACAGCCTGCAAGTCTTGATTATTTCCAGAACTGACTGAAAAAATTACATCTTTTTTAGACAGATCTATTCCAGTAACATTTTGAGCCACCATGACAGCAGTGTGTGCAGAAGACTGGAAATCTACGCCTGTCGGAATGGCAGTATTAACTAGCACAAGTCCTGTGCCATCTCTAATCTCGACTGTAATTTTCAGTATAGAGCCCTGATAGCTTGTAGTTTCAAAGAACCCGTCGCTTTCTATGACTGGCGTTACAGCTACAGCTGAGATAGAGGCATTATTTTCATCAGAGACTGAAGATTGCGCCGTTATGCTGCGTACCTGTTGCAATAACAAGTTGTATTTAGATTGCAGAGTATCATATCTAGTTTGAAGATCATTTATCTTCTGCAACAACTGCTGTGGATTTTGAGTCTGTGTACCAGACATATTCGAAATGTTTGACTGAGACTGCGTATCATGAGGATGCAACATGCCTTGATCAATCAGATACTGAATGGCTGTCAAAAAATCTGAATCGCTAGTCTGGTTCTGCGACCACCATCGTGCAGTATTCTTAATCCAGCTTGGTATAGAAGATTCTTGAGCAGAGGCTTTTATGGAATACCCGATAGTAATAGATGCCATTAAAACTAATGACAATGTGATAATTGCAAGCTTTTTCATGACTGTGTCACGATTCATTTGACAGCCCCATTTTCTCAATTATAAATTTTTAGTCAGATTCTCGAAGAACAGTTTGCAGGACAATACAATCCATATTCTTAATTGTTTAGACTTTATTCTTTCTCATATTGGCAACAAAGGCAATTAGCGAAGCTCCGTAGATTGTCCCATTGATACCATAGAATTTTATCCAATGAAAGCCAAGTTGTTGACCGCAATTTTGTGTTCTTTCTTCAGATGATCCCATCTTTACAGAACTAGATGAGAGAGGTTGGGTTAGGTTACAATTAATGTTTACAAGTGTATTGTACCATGCCAAAGAAAATGGAATCAAGGCGGCATATATGGCAATAAGAATAATCATATTTATTTTAATTGAACGCTTGTTTTGTCTGATCATGTCACGTATACTTGTGTCACACTACTCCTTTTGAGATATCATGCGAGCATCATTGTTTGGTGCAACGGTATAGCGCATGGTGTTTCTAGCAATTATATCTGGCAATTTTAATGTCATTTCTCGTAGTTTTTCCATATCTTGTAGACCGAGTTTATCTTTTGCTACATCTTGTTTACACTGGTTTTGTTCCAGATATCTTAAGATCCATTGAATTTGTTGTTTTACTTCTACTTGTAATTCCTTTGGATCCAAAATATTGTTCCAGAATTTATTAACCAACATCTCAGCCTTGACGCAGAGTCTGCAGATCTGTATTACAGGACAGAATACGCTAAACCCACCCATGGATAATCTTCGAAGTTCCCCACAACGAGGACATGTCTCTTGTCCATGATCCAGAAAGTCAGACGGTTCCATCTGTATATCCTTGAGATTTTCTTTTTACACTATTATTTAATCTGAACTATTGAAATCTACATCTAGATTTTTGCCAATCAATAGGAAAATTCTTCAAATTATAACATGATGCAAAATTTGCAAAAATTTAACATCTGGACAAGTAGTTTCCTACGGTTTAAAATAATCAGGTTACAGAATTTATTTACAATAAATAAGATCATCAGGACACAATTTCCCATTTTATACATATGAGAATGACCACAATAGATAAAATCAAAGTATAACTTCTAAAAATCAGATGGATCTGATAAATACTGCCGTAATTGTCAAACTTGAGCCTGATTTTTCAGAAGGAAATGTCAGCTACAACCCAGACGGTACTCTTAATCGAGCTGAAACAAAGAACATACTGGGTCCACATAGCGCTATTGCCGTTTCTGCAGCCTTTTATGCCAAGGTAAAGTATGGTGCCAAGATCTCAATAGGTACCATGGGGCCACCCATAGCAGAATCCATGCTACAACAAGCTCAATTGATGTCTAATGCAGACGAGCTTTGTCTTTTCAGTGATAGGATCTTTGCAGGAGCTGATACACTGGCAACTGCTGAAGTTCTCAAGGCAGGAGTACAAAAAATGCATGGAAAGATGGATATTGTGTTTTCTGGGCACAGGGCCTCCGACGGTGAGACTGGGCAGACAGGTCCCCAGACAGCATGGAAGCTTGGAATGACATTTCTGGGACACGTAATAGACTATGAGATAAATCTAGAGAGTAGAACAATCAGGGCCAAGAGACTTGTCAGAATGCAAGGAGTTTACGATGTTGTTGAAGAGATCGAAGCCCCACTTCCTGTTTTTATTGCAATCGATCCTTCATACAAACCCAAATTCAACACAGTGTCACAACGACTATCTTATGAGAAATATCAAAAGGAGGCAGGCGAACGCGCTCAAAACTTTAAACAATATCTAAAAGTTTTCAACGCCGTGCAGATAGAAGCAGATCCAAAGCTTATTGGAATGTCCGGCTCTCCAACTATCGTATACAAAGTAGAACGCATACCAAAAGGCAAGGCAGCCAGACAAGCTGAAATTATAGACGGTTCAAATCAAGAACAGATTCGTAAAGTTGTCGCAAGATTGCGACAGTCCCTATCTACAGCGGTGATAAAATGACAGAGGGAGATTACAGACATGTTTACATTGTAATAGAGCATGAAGAAGGGAAAATATTACAAGTAAGTCTTGAAATGCTCGGAGAAGCAAGAAGAATACTAGATGATTTTAACAAGAAATACTCATCTAAAGAAAAAGTTGTTGCTGTTTTACTGGGATACAACATAAAAGACATGCCAAAAACTTTGATTCAACATGGAGCAGACGCAGTAATTTGTGCAGACAATCCAGAATTAAAATACGTCAGGAATACAATTTACACCAAGACGATATCCCAGATAGCATCAGATAGAGACATTGCGGCAAAGATAGAGCCAGAATATGCAGTACAATTCAAGCGACCCAGATACATGTTCTTTGCAGCTGACAGCATAGGAAG
>JBAVVB010000156.1:0-2512 GCA_049697075.1 Nitrosotalea sp. | reverse complement strand
AGTATGGAATCATCACCAGATATCACGCGTACTTTTGGGATTCTTGACGAACCAGGCGCTTTTATGAAAACATGTTGGACATCATAGAGTCTAAAATTCTTCTTGAGTAGATTTTCTTCAAGTTCAGGATTATTCAACGTATAAACATATGGAGTTGTGTTGCGTTTAGCAAAAAGTGCCAGAGCATCATCTAGCATTTCGTTACTGATACAAGTTATGTTTGTGAGTTTGTCAAAAAAAATGTCATTTGAAAGATCTGGATTAAAAAAGAATGTGCTGCATTTGAGAGTTGTTGAACTTGCCCATATACTAGTGAAAGAGTTTCCTATTTCTTCTAGTCTGGATATCAGATTATTATTCCCAATACTTGACATATTCGTTGAAAATCATCATATCCTATATTACTTCCTGCAATTACTTTGGAACAAATATTTTCAAATATTTCAAGTGCTTTTGGAGAATTCAGATCATCGTCTAACGCTACAAAAAACTCATCAACTAACAAGGAGAGTTCAGAGTCAGTTTTTTTGGATGTTTTTGTTCCTGCAAGAGCGATTTTTTCTAGGAATTGTTTTTTTCCGACAATTTGCTTTTCATCAAAATTAACATCTTCACGATAATGGGTAGAAAAAACATAAAGCCGTAGCAGATTCTGACCATATTTTTGTGTTAGATCTCTTGACCACACAACATTACCAAGTGATTTTGACATTTTTTCGCCATTTGAGAGAACAAGTCCCACATGCATCCATGTCTTGACTGGATTTTCAGACGTTGAAAACATCCTGTATTGAGCCAGATGTGCTTCATGATGAGGATACAAGAGTTCCCTTGCTCCCCCATGTATGTCGTAATTTGGGCCAAAATTTTCCAATGCAACAGTAGTGTCTTGCATGTGCCACCATGGAATTCCGCTCCCAAACTTACTCTTCCACGAGAATCCAAAATCATCAGAACAATTCCATAGCATGATGTCTTCTTGGCTTTTCTTATTAGGCCCTATATCCAACCTGTGAAGTTGAAGTTGGTTTCGCGATTGCTTAGATAACATTCCATATTTTCCATCTTTTGATATATCAAGATAGATATTGCCATTTGCATAGTATGCTATTTTTTGTTCCAATAATTGAGATATGTGACTTTCCATAGAGCAGACATAGTCTGAAACATACGCAAATCTGCTTATGCTTTTAATATTCAAGAGATTTAGATCTTCGGCAAATTTCTGTGCATAAAATCTAGCAATCACACTATAATCTTTTGATTCATCTTTTGCTTTATTGAATACATTTTGATTAATATCAGTCATATTTACTAGAACGTCAGTGTCATAACCTCGTTCGTGCAAATGTCTACACAAAAGGTCGTATGTGAGAAATATTCTAGCGTGTCCCAGATGAGTATAATCATACAATGTCGGGCCGCAGATGAATATCTTTACCATATTTTTCTCAAACGGTTCGAATTTGTCTTTATTTGAGGAAAAGGAATTGAAGATCTTTATCATGACGTGTTCGCTATCGTACACTGAGCCATCGATAGAATTTGACACATAAAATGATATCCATGCTTTAAAAGGATGTAGTAGTATGGGATATCATGGGTAACGAAATAACTGTTAGAGAACTAAAATCGATCAACATAGAAGGAGGTTTTGTAGTAGATGGCTTTCCTTATGCAGGATTGGCCAATGCCATAGCCACAGAATCTCTGATAAATACAACATCTAAATTTGAATTGGCAGGTGTACTTGATTCAGAACTTTTCCCTCCCATCAGCATCATAAGAGATGAGGTACCTAACTTTCCTGCAAGAATATTTGTCAACGAGGATCTCAAGGTAGCTGTATTTTCATCTTATTTAACGCCTCATGAATCACTTCACAGAGAGGTAGCAAGAACCATGTTAAAGTGGTCAAATGATCACAAATGCTCTCTCATAGTAAGCAGTTCTGCGGTAAAAACGGATGAAAAACCATTTGTCATAGGAGTTGCCAGTACTGAAATCGCAAAGAAACGGTTGGCTGATGCTGAAATTCCAATACTTAGAAATGGTACTGTTCCTGGGATTCCTGGAATTTTGTTAAATGAAGGCTCCATTACAAAAACTAACGTAATAGTTCTTTTGTACAAAGGCCAAGAGACTGGACCCGACTTTAGAGCTGGCGCAGAAATTTGCATGGCAATGTCAAAGCTTGTTCCAGGCGCATCATGTGATTTCCGAACTCTAATGAGCGAGGCAGAAAACATTGAGCAGAGTCTGAAACAAACAGAGCAAGATGCCGGCCCACTACGGGATGCAATTTACGGATGAGTTATCAAGAGCGAGAGATCGCAAAAGATAGCCTATCAAAACATCTCAGAGTTCTAGATTCTGATGAGGGAATAAGAATCGAAGACAAGATAGGATTTGTTTTTATCAATAAAACATCTAGAAGATATTGTGTAAACATATCAAAAAACGGTTTTGATGAATTTTTCTACATGTATAGTGCTGACGAGGTGTTGAATTT
>JBAVVB010000155.1:0-1914 GCA_049697075.1 Nitrosotalea sp. | reverse complement strand
CCTTTCCCCATATGAGAAGCGTAGGCACTTTGATTAGCGTTAGTTTCTCTGTTATGACAGGAGAGTTTTTCATTCCTAAAAGTGTGGATAGAAATACCATTTTGGAATTGGGTCTAGTCATATTCGAAATAAAGTTCTCAACTGACTGGGGACTGACCTCTTTATTTTCTCCCATCATCATCTGATACGCTGTTTTTACAGATTCATGATTTGGGTATAGTGCAGCCATAGTATATGCATCAAGAACCGGAGTATGGCTCTTCATTATTCCGGCTGGTGCCACCATAACGATTTTTTTAATCAGTGGATTTTGTGTAGCTGCACATTCTGCCACTATCTCGCCTCCAAGAGATGTACCAACCATAAACACCTTCTCAAATGATGATGTTTCTAGAAAGCCAAGTACCGAGTCTCTGAAGAACTCTGGCGTGTAATCTACTTGCGGTTTATCACTTTGACCGTATCCGATCAAATCAAGCGCGATCACTCTGTATTTTTTACTCAGAAATGGAACTACCGGTAACCATCTCTCTGCTATTCCTCCTAAACCATGAAGTAAAATTATGGTATTTTTCGAGTCTCCTTCTTCAATATACCTTATCTTATTTCCATTGACTGTGATATGTTTCTCTTGCATGTATGATTTGGTCAATTCTATCGTGACATAAGTTTTTGTCGAGCTATATTATTTACCAATTTTGGCAATTATTGCATCTAACTACAACTCAGGATATTGTCTAGATAAAAGGAACTAGTGGTTTGAAATTTTCTGAAAAGGAGAGTTGAGAGACATGGAAAGCATCCTAGAGTAATAATCGAGTGTAAGACGTATGTATTCATCAAGTGTTTTGATGGCTGATGTCTGAGTTTGTAAATATGTTTTTTGGATATTGTTAGCCATTTCAATTTGAACAATTGTTGATCTGGTAGCTGTCTTGGCATATGTGTCGAAGAACTGCAGAGTTTTCTGGTCAATTCCCATCTTGGACAAAATTTCGTTTTCTGCTATATAACATGCTCCAAAAAGATCTTGTAATGAATGTAGATATTCTGTATAAAAATCAGAATACATCTGCATGTTTATAGGTAAAAGGGATTCAATCTTTTCAATTACATTAGTGGCATTAGTGTGCATAATATCACAAACAGAAATAGTTGACTTGTTCTCAACAGTATTTGGTTTTATGGGCTGAGGTCTCTTTTGTGACATTATCATGCTATAGTGCAAGGTGTCTTTTAATGATTTGTGGGTGAAATGTGTTAAGATTCGCATTGAGATAAAATCATTCCTTTTGAATATTAGTAACTGTAACCACTCCTTGACTTTGTTAATCGTTATTTAATATCGATGAGACACACTGTGACCTTTGTCTCAATACAAAGTAGCAATCTCTATAAGATGTGAATGTTACTTAATACACTTAATGAGTTATACGGAAGAGTATAAGAAATCGTTAGGGTATTACAAGCATGTCTCCTTGTTTTGGACAGACTTGATATCGTTGATGTCAAGTAGGCCACAATCGCTCATGTCCACAGGACCCTTTAGGAAACTAGGTGTTAATGCTAAGAAGGCCAGTGCTGAAATGATAGAAATTAACCAAGGGCTAGCTGAATTTAACGCAAGACTTGGTGAATATTATAAACAACTTACAGATACGTGGAATGAGGCACAAAAACAATTTAGTAAAAAAGTGCCAGAAATTCCAACTGACACGGAACATCTTGACGCTACCAAGCGTATCTGGATAGACATATTCGAAAATTACTTTACAAGACTGTTTGATTCTCCAGAATTTGCAGAAAACTTTGGAAAACTAGTGTCAAGTGAGCTTGATCTTGCAAAACACTGGAATAATGTGACATCGCTCATGTTGGAGACTGTTAATATGCCAACAAAGAAAGAAATTGACG
>JBAVVB010000154.1:0-1520 GCA_049697075.1 Nitrosotalea sp. | reverse complement strand
GATATATTTAGCAGCCATAATTGAGACTTGACAAATGTCTGGTTCAAGTACATATAGAGACCGAATCTATATTATAAAAGATATAATTTTGATGTTGGTTCAGTATGGAGAGTTGAATCAGACAGCTTTGGTTAGCTTTTGTGGTTTAAACCTCAAAAAACACAAACCCATACTTGATGAGCTTGAGTCAAACAACTTGATAATAAGCTCGAAGAAAGCATTAGGGAAAAGAACTGTTACAATTTACAACTCTACTTCAAAGGGAATAGAGTTTTGCAGGACTATTTTAGAGCCATATGAAAAGCTATTTCCTCGCAAAAAGGTTACAACTGAGAATAAAATCTAATCTTGTTCTAGACCGTAGTCTGATGCAATTCTCTTGTCAATTTCATCTTTTTGTTTGAGATATTCTTTGTATCTTTGATCCCAGGATTTCAGTGTAAAATATTGCCTGACTCCTGTTACTATCCATACAACTGAAACAGATATGATGACTCCCAATAGAATACACAGTATCGTGCCAAACTCATGCTCCCTCTCAAGAACAGCATAGAAACGCGGATGTGTCAAGAGGAAGATTGAGAGACCTGTTGCAAATGGCGCAAGTATTAGTGCACAGACGGAAACACTGAGAAGTATTCTTCGAATTTCAAGCATTCTTTCAATAAAATTATCCATGAGGTCAAGAACATCAGTTCTAGAAAAATTGTGTTCTTTATCATCCATCAAGACTCAGCAGATCCCATTTCACAAGATGAGTATTTTTTAAAGAACATTTTCAACATAATTACGGATCCACTGTTATGGTGCCTTTCATTTCAGGATGCAAATTGGAATAGTATGAGTATGTTCCTTCTTTGTCAGCTAGAAAGTTTATTGTTTGTGCTTGGAAATAGGTCAATTTGTTGGTGTGTACATTAAACTCATCAATGTTAAGGTCCATAGTAGCGTAAGTATCTTTATCTTCATTTATGAAATGAAGTGAGACTAGAATACCTTGAGGGATATGAATTGAAGCATCAGCTACTCCTCCAGATACTGCTTTTTTTGCTTGACGTGTAGATTCTTGCTCATACACATAACCTTGTGTTGGGTCGTGAACTGCTATAATGTAGATATTGGTTGGAGCGGCAAATACTGGAAACTTTTCGTTAACTGGTGTTGAATTGTTAAGTAAGTAGTAAATTCCTCCACCAGCGGCCGCTACTACAATCGCTATAAAGATTATCATGTCACGTGAGATCGGCATAGTTTTTGCCTTGTTTTTTTGCTTCTTTACCACTAGGTGTTAACTGACTAGTGCGTATATTTATGTTGAGATTAACAAAGCTTCGTAAAGAATATTATTCTAGTTTGTACTATTTTTTAAACAATCTACTATGAAAAAGTTAGAGATTGCGCTCATCGGAGTAATTATTGTTCTTTCTGCTACTGTCATTGTACAGTATACTAATAATCAATTTTTTGGAGATTTATCTCAAGCAACGGTACAAGGACCAGCTGGTCCTCCTGGACCACAA
>JBAVVB010000153.1:0-1881 GCA_049697075.1 Nitrosotalea sp. | reverse complement strand
TCAACGGTGTCTTTCCCATAAAACGAACGTGGAATAATCTTCATTCGTTAATTTCTATTGGAATTCCCTTTTTTATTTTGTCAAGAATACCGGACAACGTCTTTAAATCATCTTTTAGGACTTGGCGCAGATCTTGATTATATATTATAGCTGCTGGGTGTATCGTAACAAAATATAGTTGGTCATTTTTTTTAATGATTTTTCCCCTATTCTTTGTTATTGCATTTCCATTTAGCAACGAACCAAAGGCAGTATTCCCCAATATACAGATGATTTTAGGTCGGATGATCTCAAGTTCTTTTTGTAGGTAACCATTACATGAATCCATTTCTTGTTTATTGGGTCTCCTATTATCAGGTGGTCTGCATTTTACAATATTTGTAATGTAAACATCTTCACGCGTAAATCCTGCATATACCAATGCTTCTGAAAGTATCTTACCTGCAGTACCTACAAAAGGCATACCTTGAATATCTTCGGTGCGGCCCGGAGCTTCACCAATAAACACTATTTCCGTTTTAATACTGCCTAAACCCGGTACTGCATTTGTTCTTGATTTGGACAATTCACACAAGGTACATGAAATAACAGTTTTTCTCAGGTCATCAATCTCACTAGACATTTTAGGCTCCCACACTCTTGACAGTAGCCACACCACGGATATGAGGCCCGCCATTTCCCATTCGCATTATTTGCATCGGATCACCTTTGCCACAATTTATTATCGGTCGTACAGTGAAATCTTTACCTCTTGCATCAATCGAGTTGAAGAATTCAGGTGCGTTTCCCATTACAATAACATCCCTTAACAATTCTTTACGTTCCCCATTCTCAATTTTTTGTGCGTATTGACACGATATGCTCCAGTTATATCGCATCATGTCGATGGATGGTACCTTCATATCACAAATCAGATAACCAGATTTCACATCTTTTATCAACTCATCCGGATCCCAATTACCAGGACCAATGCAAGTGCACGCCATTCGTATTAATGGCATAAATGAATATCCAGTAGCACGCATTGCAGAATTTGGCACGGTATTAAAAAGAGAGGCAGTTTCCCTACTCTGCATATGACCAACAAGAACACCATCTTTTACAAGTGATTTCCTGGATGCCAGTACTCCCTCATCATCATATTTGTACCACCCCAAGCTAGATTGTATCAGAGGATCATCAATTACGTCAAGCTCAGTTGAGCCTATTTTCGTCCCAAGCTTTCCACTCCACCATGCACCTCCAGCCCATGCCATTTCTTTTCCAAGCACTCTGTCAGCTTCTGACGGATGTCCCAAAATTTCATGTGCCAATAACGCAACAAAATCAGGATTCATCACAACAGTTGTTTTCTCTTCTTGTGCAGGTTTTGCATCTATTAGTTTATCTGCCTTTTCAGAGATTGAATCAGCCTTTTTTAACACATTATCTTTTCCTGTAATTGTTTCCATTCCTCCGCGACCTCCCTCGGTTGTACTTACAGTTTCTGAAAGACCAGATTCATGCGCAGTAGCAGACAGATGTACTATAGTATCATCATTGTTTTGAGTTATTTTTGCACCTTCACTGTTTACAAAGTATTTGTGAAATACATCATGATTCATGTGAATTGCCGATTTGTTTATTCTCTTTCTTGCTCGAATTATTCCATCACATTCAAGTGTCAATTTTACCATTTCTTCAATCGTAGGTTTTTCAATCACCTCATAATCTACAGTATCCACATATACACGAGTTTCTGCCAGCTTTACTTTTTGTTTCTTTGTTTGAGCATAGTAAAGTGCATTTTTTACTGCACTAATTATACCCCCTTTTAATTCATCTACCGATTTTGGATTAGATATAGAATAGAACCCCCATGCACCATCTGCAAGTATACGT
>JBAVVB010000152.1:0-2245 GCA_049697075.1 Nitrosotalea sp. | reverse complement strand
CAATTCCCTTGGCAGGCCTTGGAATCATGGCCTATGTCTTTGGATTGCGGCATGGTATAGATGCTGATCATATCGCAGCCATAGATAACACGACAAGAAAACTCATACAAGAAGGAAAAAAGCCGCTTACAGTAGGCACATGGTTTTCACTAGGCCATTCTACAATAGTTGTCGGCATGATAGTTGCCTTGGTCATTTCAACTCGCGCCATCGCAAGTTCTATTCCGGGTCTCCAAAATGCAGGCGAGATAATTGGAACCAGCGTTTCAGGTACATTCCTGTGGATCATTGGATTGATCAACATCGTGACTGTCTTGGGAATATACAAGACTTACAAAGAACTCAGGGCCGGCCAACTCGATACGGCTCAACTTGAAGAGCAATTAAACAAGCGCGGATTTCTTAATCGATATTTTGCTCCGCTTTTCAAAATTGTTCGAAAACCTTGGCAAATCTATCCTATAGGTGTACTATTTGGTCTTGGTTTTGATACCGCCAGCGAAGTTGCCCTTATTGCAATTAGTGTCGGAGTAGGCATGTCCTCGTCTATTCCTATTTGGATGATTCTAGTTCTACCGTTTATGTTCACGTGTGGTATGGTGCTGGTCGATACGACAGATTCTATAGCAATGCGCGTGGCCTATGGATGGGCATTTCTCAGGCCTATTAGAAAGATATACTACAACTTGACAATAACAATAATCTCAATACTTGTTGCCTTTGTGTAGGAGGTGTGGAAGTACTACAGGTACTTTCTGGAGAACTTCATCTCTCTGGTGCATTTTGGAATTGGCTCAACAATCTTGATTTTGAGACTTTGGGGTATGGAATAGTTGCAATATTTGTAATCTCGTGGATTATCTCGATTGTCGTTTACAAATACAAGAGACTGGAGAATACTACATCTAGGTCATTACGTGACTAGGTTTTTTGACTATTAGTCACTTTATCAGTGTCATATCCAAACAAAATTATGTGTATTTTTGGGTGTATCGAAAGGATTGATAATTTTTGAGATGTAAAGGAGTTTGCAATAGGTTTGCAGCAAAGAGACCATCTGGTGGGTTTAGATTTGTGGCAGGACAAAGGCCGTGCTCTGTATGCAGTGTTTTCATCGACGTAAACTTGTATCCTTTGTATCGCTGTCCATGTTGCAATAATAAATTAAGGCTAAGCTCAAGAAATACAAGATCAAGAAAAAATAAACTAAACATACTGTACAAATCTTTAACAAAAATAGTAACAAGACAGGAAGGTAGTGCGATAATGTCGCCTATCCTTAAATAAGTAAGAAGCTCATTATGGGATAGAAAAAATGGAAAACAAAGAAATCAAGACTGAAATCGATGACAAAAAGGAGGAAAAAGAAATAACTCTAGACGATAAGATAGTGCAACTCATAATTGACGATTCTTCTGGAATATCACTTGATGACTTTCAGGCAAATGACAAGAAAGTTTTGTCAATATTAAACCAAGACAATGATTTATCTGATAACCAATATACCTTCAATGGTCTTGCAAGAAAACTGGGAATGCATCAACAAAGCCTCTCAAGATCTTTGCATAGGTTAGAAAATTCTGGTCTCGTAGAGAAAAGCGAAGTAGGTTATAGGCCAAGCAAGAATCTTAGGTCAATTCTAGTCAAGAGGTCAAAACTAGACCTTGAGAACTTGTCTAGAAAAATATCTAAACAACACCAGTTTGTTCAGGTGCTTCAGTTATACATCCCTAACACAGTGGAGGTTGAAGAAATTGTAAACAAGCTTGTTGGAAAATGGTTTGGTAATTTACGCTGGATAGGGTTGATAGATGGAGACGGAGGATATGTGTTACAATGGACAAGTGGTGACAAGTTCCAAGTCAACCTCAAGATAGTATCAAGATATGCAATTGTAGAGAGTAACGCTGTAGGAGACAAAAGTAAGGCAGAAGCCATGGTAAGCGCATATCGTATATTTGAGCAAATAACCAAAGTATTCCAGAACAAGTCTAGCGGAAAGAGACTAGATTCTTTCAGCCAATATAATTAACAAAAAATCCTACTGTGATTGATCTGTTAAGAATGATAAGATCATGCGTAATGATTTTTCAATTTTATTATTGTTTGGTCCAAAATTGATACCATTTTCTTTTCTTCTGTTCAGATTCTTTTGGAATGGTTTTTTCTTCGTTCACGTATTATGATGGCTTGAGATTTTTATAATATTGGTGGTACATTCCTCGATTGTACTATAATTCTTTAT
>JBAVVB010000151.1:0-3803 GCA_049697075.1 Nitrosotalea sp. | reverse complement strand
CATCGGCTGACAAACCCAAGGGAAATTTTGTAATTGTAACATTAAAAATGCCAAATGGGGAAGAACATACCATTCCACTTCCACCAAAGACGTTCAAAACAGGAAGACTTGGATATTATTCTCAGATTCCATCTTTTGTATATGATAATGAAGTGTATGGCGGACAGATACAGATTTGGAAAAAAGGAAAAGAAGAATCTGAAAAATCAGAAAATTAAACTAACTAAACAATTCCTCCATTGGTCTGAAATAGAATAAAAATAGTAGATAGTAGCCTTCCTGGCTGCAAAAGGCAGAATATTTGCATCGATGCTTTCAAATGACTAGGAAAAGATAGGCGATAAAACTGACATAAATGTAAGTAAAGTGTACACAAATGTACGCACTGCTTATTAATTTTTTAACAGGGAATAAGAATTAGCGCTGATTTGGAAAAATGCGCACTAAAATTGACTAGGAGACCACAATGAAAAAAAATAGACATACCACACAAGAAATTCGTGATGCGTTTGATAAACTCATGAGTGATCAAAAAAAGGAAAGGGAATTGAAAAATGCCGCTAATGTTGTAAGAGAGTCAAGTCCACATCCTTTGAAAAATTTAACGTTGTGATGATTCGTTCCATCGATATGTCTTTTCATAAATTCACAGGTTTTGACAAAATCTTTGAACGCCTAAAGACCGAGTCAGCGCTTAAATGACCTGCTCGCAAGTACGGTATTCGGATATCACTTGAGGAATTCAAAAGGCATAATCTTGCACTAGATAAAAAACAAGTTTAAGAAATAGCTGAATTTGTAACACTGGAAATTTTACTGGGCTACCTGAATTATGCCATGACTGACAAGATACTGGATTACCTGGACAAACTCATTATCAGATACCTGTCCATTTGCCCACCATCCGGCAGTATTCTTAATCCATGCAGGAACTGTGGTAGTTGGATCTGCCATTATCTTAGGTCCTATACCGTTGATATCAGAATTGGCTATCGATCCGCATACCGGTTAACTTCCAAAGATTGTCTTTTTTCAAGTTCTTTTTTACCAATCCATCTCAGTGATAGCCACCAAAATACAGCCACTGATGCCAAGAAGATAAGATAACCAGAATACGTGTGAAATGTCTCCATGGTATCATAACCAAAGTAATATCCCACCATGCCAAGCAAGGGAATACGCATTATTGCAGTCAGGTATATTCCCAATCCTCCCAGAACAAAACATACTGCAATCTTTTTTGATGATACAGATCTTCTCCGAATATCCAAAAGCATGAGAGAAAATGCCCCAAGAAACAAGATGGTAGTATCAGCCCCACTGCAACTGTTTACAACATCAAATGACTGGACCGTAACTTTAAGCTGCACACTTGGAGCAAGCTCTACGGCACCTGCAAATGTAATAGTTGATAACGGCGCGGTCTTGACAATTCCAAACGCGGAAACCCTGGGTCTTGACTTTACACATTATCACCTGTATGTTAGCCCTGGCGGAGGCGTGTACATTGCTCCGGGTGGAAAGATTAGTTAGATTGGCTTGATACACAAAAATTCTACTGGGTTACGTTGAGATCAAAATTGACAGTCTCGATTACATCCCATGGACTGTCCATTTCATTGCTTTCTGCGAGACCCATGTTCATGATTACATGCAGCACTCCTGCCTTTATTATGTTATAATATCCTGCTCCACATGCTCCGTAGTGAATCAGTGAATTTTGATCTCCCTGCGTGGGATCATAAAATCCATAATTGGTGTTTATCTGACCTGGGTTGATAGGAGAATAGTTCTGTCCACCGGAATTAAGCATACCTAAGTCAACTGCACCTACTGCACTTTCTGTAGGAAGTATTGTGACACATAATGGACTTTCAGATAATTGCCCAATTCTCTGATAAAGCGGCTTGTCTGACACATTCTGCCATGTCATTGTAAACACCGGCATGTCTCCAACCTTTAGAGGGTATGGCGAGATTCCAATCATCAATATCTTTATTGTTCCGGGATGATTAGATGTGGCAGTATAATTCACTGGTGTCATGGGTAATGGTTTTACAATTGCGCCCCCTGCAATCTGAGTTCCACCGCCAGTTCCTGCCGTGAACTCTTTGTACAACTCAAAGATCTCATCTGGAGTTAATGTGCCATTCCCACCAGTACTTGTAGCATTACTGGTTCCATTGAACGACATTCTTACCGGCATTACATTTTTAGTCTGGGTGGTAAGATTTGCAGTACTGTTTGAGATAGGTATTACATTTGCAGTACTATTAGATGATGATACTCTAGTATTTTCATTGTTTATGATGACAGATTGGCTAGTCTGGTTCAGGGGAATAAACTTGTCCGGTGTAACCCATCCAATTGCCAAAAGTCTTGTAGCACTAGTTGCCATCACACAGGCAGGCTCTCCGTTGAACTGATTTATGAGAAGCGACAAGCCCGATTCACATTTTATATCCTGCACTTGTATTCCTGATTCAAATTGTTTTAGTGGGGATAACATGTCTTGCTGTGCATACACGTTGACAATACTCCCAGTTACCAAGAATAAAGCCAGTCCAATGATCAGTACCGAGTTCAATTAGACTAGGTATGTATGACTCGATATTAAATAATGCGAACAAGTCAGGTTACAGAAAAATTATGGAAAGGAGTTTTGTAGCTACTCCGATAAGCTTGCTGCACATTTTGTATCAAATTTTACTCACAAAATCTCTTGGGCTCGGACTAACAGTTGGTTCAAAAACTGTAAGATTCGAACGAAAAGGAAATTATTAACATGTTCCAGAAATTCTCCATACTACAAATTCCTCGTACGATACAGAACCGCAATTAGAAACTCTCTATCTATGTAATTTTTCTGTTGACCTGCCACATTTAGTACATGTTATCGTCAAATCTACTGGATAAAATACCAGACCACAGAATATGCAAGCCCGTAATTCGGATAGTTCTACCACATTCCATCTGTCTCTTGGTTTTTTATCTTGTTTTCCAAGTAAACACTTTGAAGACTTGTCTTGGTCAGGGCTTTCTCTTGATTAGCATGTTTTTGATTTCTCCGTCTTTGAGATTTTGTCATTTTTTTATGCTCTTATTCTTTGTAATCAGGAAGGTCGCTCAATAATTTGTCTACGTCTCCTGTTCTTGAGTGCAGCTCGTATTTCCCATCTCTTTTATCTACATGCATCAGATAATATCCAAATTCCTCGTCCATCCAGAGAACGTAAATCGGTTTTTCTGATTTATCTCGTTTACCATGCTTGATTTCATCAAAAATTCTAGCCTGATTTTCGTATACATCTTTTAAATCAAGATAGGTGTTCTTACCAAATTCATTTATTCCAATTCCAACAATTTCTGGACCTTTTCTCTTAAGTGATGTTATTATGCGTAAACTCATATAACAACTAGAACGTTGAACTAAGATTTAAAGTAGAAATAAGACCGTCACGTCTGAAAAGCAAACAGAAAATGAAAATAGCTTTTTCATTCAAAATAGTTCTTAAGTAAGACAAGCATCTTATTTTTATGGCACCCGATTTTGTATCTAGTCTTATTTTCATCCTAATTCCACTAGTTGCAACAAGTGTTATCGGTTGGAAAACAATAGAATATACCAAGAAACAAAATGAGAGATCTGCAATGAAAGATATTTTTGGAATATTGGGCGAAATCCCACACAGATGTGCAGAAGGAAATCTCTATGACGCATACAAAAAAGATGGAACTCTAATGAAAGATGGTAAATTAGATTCTAGTCGTATTGAGCCTGCCGAAGTTGTAAAAAGAAATTA
>JBAVVB010000150.1:0-1897 GCA_049697075.1 Nitrosotalea sp. | reverse complement strand
GCCATGGAATATTACAAGAGAATCTGAAATCAAATCCATAAGCTGTATATCATGATCAATTATTATTGCTGATTTTCCATAAGAACGAACAAATCTCTGAATTAATTTTGCTATTGCAATTCTGTCTTCAACATCAAGAAACGCAGAAGGCTCATCAAGTGCATACAGATCGACTTTTTGTAATAAACATGTAGCAATTGCTACTTTCTGAAGTTCACCGCCTGACAAATTTTTAACTGATTTATTGTAGAGTTTTTTTATTTTCATAGGATGAACAATAAGTTCTTCCTCTGTAGTTCCGTCGATACCTCCATTATTTGCCCTTTCTAACAAGGAAACAACTTCAACGTCATAATCGTTTGAAAGATACTGTGGCTTGTACGCTATCTTGATTTTAGTATCGATCGTTCCAGAATCTATTTTCTCAACACCAGCTATCATCTTCATCATAGTTGTTTTTCCTAGTGCATTTGCACCTACTATTCCAAGTACTTCGCTCTTTCTGATTCTACCTGCATCAATTGTTAGCGAAAAATTGGAAAATTTCTTCTCCAAGACGGGATACTCAATAATATTTTCTACCATGACAAATTCGTCTGCTGATGTGGATGCGTCGAATCTAAACGCTACATCTCTAAACCTTACATTTTCATTGGGTAGGTAACCATCCAAGAAGACATTTATTCCAACTTTTGTTGAAAGCATGTTTGCAACTATTCCATATGCTGCAGGCTCTCCATAGACTATCTCAATAAAGTCGCTGAGATAATCAAGCAAGGTCAGGTCGTGCTCAACCACCATGACACTTTTTTCAATCTTTGCAAGGTTCTGTATAACACGTGCAACGCCCATTCTCTGAAAAACATCATTGTAGGAGGAAGGCTCGTCAAAAAAGTAAAAATCAGTCTCTCTTGAGGCTGCTACCGCTACTGCAATCCTCTGTAGCTCTCCTCCGCTCAAATCCGATATCTTGGTGTCAAGAGCATTTTGCAAACCAAGTTCTTGCACAAGCTCAGGAATCTTATTTCGTTCATCATATTTTTCAAGCAACTCTTTTGCAGTTCCATTGAAGACCTTTGCAAGGTTGTAGACTTGCTGTGGTTTTATAGAAGCCTTCAAATCATTATTTGCAATTTTTTCAAAATGCACCTTTAATTCCGTACCGTGGAAATGTTTCAAAATGTCACTCCATTCTGGAGGCGAAGAATAATTACCAAGATTTGGCCTGAGATTTCCAGACAAAATGCTTACTACAGTACTTTTTCCTATCCCATTTCTTCCAAGCAAGCCCATTACTTGACCTTTCTTCAAGGATGGAATTCGATATAATCTAAATGAATTTAATCCATATTGATGGATCTTATCCGATTTTAATTCCTCTGCAAGATTGACAATTGTTATTGCATCAAAAGGACAAACCTTTACGCAAATCCCGCATCCGTTGCAGATGTTCTCATCAATCTGGGCCTTTCCAGTCTCTTGATTTAGTATTATGCAGTCTGCTCCTGATTTGTTTACGGGGCAGTATTTGATACACTCAAGCCCGCACTTCTTTGGCTGGCAGGCTTCCTTATCAAGGACTGCTACTCGATGAGTCATGGCTAATCACGGCATCCTCAATTTATATCTCTATCAAGGACTTGATTACATCTGAGAATCATGCCATATTCCACGATATCTTCTTTTCAGTCCATCTTCTTTCTGATATAACTTTCTAATGCGTTTGATGTCTTCAAATCGCAACAACACTGTTTTTGTAGAAATTATAAGATTTGATGGTATCATTATACCACTAAGATAGGTCCTTTAAGCAAGATTAATACAGGACATTATTAGCCAAAATATCAAGCCGGCCATAGCGTTGGGGTCCGACCCGGTCCCATTCCGAACCCGGAAG
>JBAVVB010000149.1:0-4332 GCA_049697075.1 Nitrosotalea sp. | reverse complement strand
GCACAGGTTGGAATTTGGAAATGCTGGCAGTAGATGGTTCTTCAGTGCAGAAAGGAATAGTTACTATAGGTACAGTAACACCAGATCCAACATATTCTGATCCAAATATTTCTGATTATTCTAACGTATACAAGAATACAATATCATGGCTTGATGCATTTTCTTCAGCAGATAATGCACAGACTTTGGGCTCTCCGTCATGGGGCAGAACAGGTTCTGTTGGTGGACAATCAGTAGGCTCCATGGGACAGCAATCAGTTACAGTACAAGCAGGAACATATCAAGCATGGATCCTTGGGTGGCACAAGGATGTTGACAACATGATATGGGTTGATCCAAGCTTGGCATTTCCAGTAAAGGCAATTGTATATACTGATGTTACAAGCGGCGTTCCTCCACCTGATTTTAATTTAGAGTTATTACAACAAGGCAACAGTCCAACTGAACCAACATTCTTGAACGTACAGTCAACTACAGAGTTTGGAGCAAACGCAAACTGTCCTACACCAGACATGGTAAATGATGCTGTACAGGCCACAGATACAACTGATTCAAACTCCATGATAATATTTTATCGCTACAGCCCTTCCATACCACACCTAGAGTGCCCCATGGAGTGGAGAATATCATTTGAGAAAACCTTTGATCAGAGTCAGAAATATTCCAGTGTTCAATATGACATCTACACTATAGATAATCAAGGACGACAGATTGATTCCGTAGCTCAGGACGCAGGTACTTCGGCGTTATTTGCACCAGTAGGAGATGATGATAGAACCATAATTTTGAAAGGAACCACGCCTGTAACTAACTTGGTAATTGCAGCGCTAGGAGTTGGTCCACAAGGAACAACTCCTGATGTAACCCTATCAGGTTCAATAAACATAACAGTCAATACATTACCAGCATTTGGAGGTTCGAGTACCACAAATTCCTCCAGCTCTACAGCTAGCGTAACACCGCCCAATATGATGATGAACACCACTAGTTCCACCAACACAACCCAGACTACTGTAATTCCAGCATGGATCAAAAACAATGCAAAGTGGTGGTCACAGGGACAGATTGGCGATGACCAGTTTGTTCAGGGGCTTCAATACATGATACAACATGGAATAATACAGATACCCACACAATCTAGTGGCTCAAACACAACATCAGGAACTCAACCAATTCCCGCATGGATAAAAAATAATGCAGGTTGGTGGGCAAGCGGACAGATTGGAGATGACCAGTTTGTTCTTGGCCTTCAATACATGATAACAAATGGTATAATCAAGATCAATTCCTAATCTGTACAAGCGCCAACTAGAACCCAGACATAACATTTTTCACATACGTAAATAGTTTCCAAGGTAAAGAATTAGAAATGTTAAAAGTCTACACAGTTTATCGTTTCTATAAGATTGAGCCTACCATCCAAGAAAACTCTTACAATGACATTTCGGTTAGATGAACAAATAATTAAAAAATTACGACTTGAATCAGATAATCGCCAGATAAGCACAAACACATTAGTAAATCAAGCCTTGAGGCGATTCTTGGAATGGGGTATGCTTGAACCTACAGCAGGCTTTGTCATGATAAACAAGCCTGTTTTTTCAGAGGTCTTTGACAAGCTTACACAAAAAGAAATAGTTGACATTGCCTCCCGTGTGGGTAAAAATGAAGTAAGAGACATTGCATTATTTATGAAAGGAAATACCGATCTGTTATCCTTTTTGTCATGGTTTGAAATACGAATGATAAATTCATCTGTACAAGTGAGCCACTCTAATAATGACGGTTTTCACACTTATGTAATGAAGCATGATATTGGAAGGAATTGGTCAATATATCACAAGACCATTCTAGAATTGATCTTCCAAGAAGTTTTCAATCGAAGAATCCTTGTAAAAGCTGATAAAAATACCATTTCATTCCAGTTTTCAGAATGAATCTCCATTTGCTGTATTACAGTGTATACTCTACACATTTATCCTAAATTTACTACTTTATCTCATGGTTGAGATTGACGCAAGAATACAGATCAATGCACCACAAGAAAAGGTATGGAAGATAATATCAAAAATCGATAATGACCTAGCATACTGGAAAGGAGCAACGCGTATCAGAAATATATCAAAAGAACAAAATGTCATAACTAGATACGTATTTCTTGGAAAAGATACCAAATGTCAACAGAGAGTGATCATCTTTCCAAAAGAAGGCATTCACATAAAGTGGCTTAAAGGTCCAATCACGGGTGTAAAGGACATACTGCTTTCTGCGCATGGAAATACAACCACGCTTGAGATTCAGATGAATTATACACTATCTGGTGTTGCAGGACTATTTTCGAAAAATACTATAAAGGAGTTACAAAGTGAAGCAGAGCTTGCTCTACAGTTGATAAAAGAAGAATCAGAGGGAATGCAACAAAATCCCATATTAGAAGAAAGAAGATTATGGGCAGATCTCATACACGACAAGAAATAACATCAAACGTGATTTGAGATATTATGATATTTATTAATCAAGAAAACATGTCGTTTTCTAATTTATGATGATCAGTGGAATTCTCTCCGCATGTTTTGTACCAATGTCAATTTTCTAACCATTGAATCAAGCCAGCCTTTAAATTGCTATCCCTTATGGCGTTAAGATAGCTCCTGTGGTGTAGTCCGGTTAAGCATACTGCCCTCTCAAGGCAGTGATCCCGGGTTCAAATCCCGGCGGGAGCATATAATTTGATTTTTTTAATATCAGTACGATAAAAACATAGAACTTCTTTTGTCTATTTACGAGGTCTAAAATACCTGCTGTGATACAGTGAATCATGGTAGGACCAAGAGATGGAGGCTTTGGATTTGACGGAGGAAAAAAGTACTCGGATCTAAAGAATACGGATGCCATATGCGTTCAATGTCAGGCAGGACAGCATTCAAAGTGTCTTTCCAAGGAAGATAGTAAGATCTCCTGCGACTGCGAGCTTTGTATTATTGGCTAGATTGCAAAAAAGCTTGTCAAGTAGTTATTATTTTGATACTGTAGAACAACAGAGCCATCAGAATGTTCAGTGAGTGAGACTCCTCGTATAGAAAATACAGAATCTGCAAATTTGCTTGCAAGGTCCTTTGGCATATCTAGTATAGCATTATACACATATCCATATTGTGTAGGGCATGTTACTGTGACTGACTCTCCGCTACCATATGCAAGACAGTCCTGTAAAGAATCAGATATGGTTGCAGCATAATGTGTCCGAGGCATATTGGCATTGCCAGGTTTCATCATTTCAGTACTGGAAGATTGATTCTGAAATACGTCAAGATATGCCGCTGCTGTAAAACCAAGTATGAAAAAGCCCATAACTCCAAAGATTAGGGCTACTGAATGAATCGAGGGAGTAACTTGCTTGAAAGATACCCCTTTCTTTTGAGCCATTTCTAGCACATGTTTGCCTTGCACGTTTAGAACTGGTTCTTGCTTTTTACACTGGTGATGAAATTGCTCATGTGTGAGAGCACTGCAAGTTGTACATATTTTTTGGATATCTTTTCTACATTCTGTACATTTGAAATGTTTCACAAGTTCTCCACCACATGTTCTACATGACTTGTCAGGCATGCCAGACCAAAAAATTTTATTTTAATTAAGCAATACGAAGAATTCGAACTACAAAATCCTACTTAAGATTTAAATGCAATATTTGTGGTATTTGGTCCCTTAGCTACCTACAGTAATTTGTTGTTGAACTACATTTGTCAGCGGAACAGCTGAGGCAAGGCTATTCCAGACAAATACTTGGACGGTATATGTACCGGGACTTGATGGAATCCATGTTTGTGATGCGTTAAAAGATTGGTTAGGAAGCATGGAAGCTGAAAATGCCTGAAAATAGTCTGTTCCACCTGAACTATCAACTACTTGAACCATGTAAGCAAAATTTTGATTTGTTGTTCCGTGGTTAGTTAGGACAGATTGGACACCAATCTCTTGACCTGTTACAAAACTTGAAAGTGTATGTCCGGTTGAATCCACCATTGCAGGATCAGATATTGTCACATTACCATCAGCATGAGCCAATTGCAATGTTCCCACAGACAAGACCAAACCTAAAACTAGAAAAGTAAAAAATCTCATCGGATCAGAGGACTAGTTTCAGATATAAAATAGTTACTATGAATTCATACATGACGATATGGAAAGATCGAAAAACTCAGGCAAGATAACTTGAATAAAAAGTTGACTTTCAAGCAGTTATTCTCCTTACAACAATCGAATGTCCTTCGTATACATGGGTAGAGTGATTTGTCCTTATGATCTCGCCCATCCTTTGATCTGTAAAAT
>JBAVVB010000148.1:0-2830 GCA_049697075.1 Nitrosotalea sp. | reverse complement strand
CATTGAAAATGGTCCCATGACCAGAAACGGAAAGAATGTCAGAGCGGTCAAGATGAATATCATAACTGATAAAACTCCAATAAAGAGAGGACCTGAGGTCTTGATTGGCTCTACCACCTCCTTTCTGTCTCTTGTTGTAAACGAGCCTGCAATTGCAAGCATTAATCCTATTGGAGCATAACGGCCTATTATCATGACCCATGCTGTAGACCAGTTCCAAAATGGAGTGTTTGCCGAAGTCCCAAGATAATCTGAACCATTGTTTGCAGACGCAGAAGTGTATTCATACAAGACTTGGTTAAATGTTGCAGGTGTTGTGGGTGTTCCAAGAACACTTTGTGCATTTTCAGTGGTATATGCAAGTACACTTGGAATCAATATGAGTGCAGGATGGATCAAAAATACAAATGCAGCAAGCTTGACATCCCTTGGATTTATCTTCATGCTCATAAATTCGTGGGTCTTTCCAACCATTAGACCCACGATAAAGAGAGTAAGCACAACAAAGATTATCATTGTCATCATGCCAGTGCCGTCTGCCCCCGGTATTGCCTGCACAAACATTCCAAGGTAAAGTCCAATCACTGCATTTGGAGACATTCCTGAAAGGGCAGAATTTGCAGAACCTGTGTTTGTCGCTATCGATGCTTCATTGAATAGAACACTGCCAAAGCTACCAAATCTTGTCTCAAGACCAGTAGGACCGCTGTGTTGTGTAAGTCCAAGGCCAAGCATTAGTCCAAATCCAATTAGCATAGCAGCTAGTATCGATATTCCCCTTCCTCGTCCCAACAAACGACCATATGCTATTGGAAACGAAAGTGGGATGACAAGCATCAAGATGGTCTCAAATACATTTGAAAGCCCGTTTGGATTTTCAAAAGGATGCGCGGAATTTGCGCCAAAGAATCCTCCACCATTGCTTCCAAGATCCTTTATTGATTCTAGAGAGGCCACAGGTCCTATTGTAATTGTTTGATTGACTCCTTGTAGTGTGCCAACTGTTATTGTGGAATCAAGTGTTTGTGGAACACCAAGAAGAAGCAACAACAAGGCAGAAAAAAATGAAATTGGTAGTAAAAGCGTTATAATTACTCGTGTAAAATCAACATAAAAATTTCCAAGGCCAAACTCTTTTCGGATGAACCCTCTGATAAATGCAAATGCTGCTGCCATCCCTGATGCAGGTGCAACAAACATTACAAAGATGAGCGAAACCATTTGTGAGAAGATTGAGAGTGATTGATCTCCTGCGTAATGCTGGAGGTCGGTATTTGTGATAAATGCAGCTGCCTGCATGAATGCCAGATCAAATGACAGGCCGGGTTTTGGCGAGAGTGGAAGGCTATTTTGATAGAGAAGCACACCCATTACAAATCCAGCTGCAATAACATTGGTTACCACAAGAGCTAGAAAATATTGTTTCCATGTCATCTGTTCATACTTGTCAACACCAATCAAATGGTAGAATCCATTCTCTACTCTGCCCAATGTCTTTTCAAGAGGTCTTTTCTCGTAGACTATCATCCTTGCCATATATCGTCCAAAAATGACAGCAAGTCCAAGAGATCCAATTAGTACAACTAGGAGTATTATTATGTCCATGTGAGTCTCACTTTTTACGTCCTTTTTCTAGTGTAGTGGATTAGGCAACAGTTTTCTATTGCTTTGGCTATTTCTCCCAAATCTACACTTGTGTTCATCACTATCACCAGAGTCACCAGAATACATGAATATAGATATTATTGTTATTTGATGACATTCCCAAATAGTTAATATGTTACTAGATAACATAATTACAGCGATGAAGGAACCATCGTTTGTACTTGATGAGACAGATCTTTTGATATTGGAACACATGGCGCAGGATGCAAATGTATCATTTAAGCAGTTAGCAGAGTCGCTAAAAGTCGATCAGCGCACAATAGCAAAAAGGATAAGCGAGATGAAACAAAATGGGGTTCTCAAGACAAAGATTGAGATAGACTGGCCTCGACTAGGGCTCGGAATTGCCACCTATGTAGGAGCCGAGACAGGTCTTGGAGAAAAAGATGTTGCCAAACTACAGGAATACATTAGAAAGGAACCACGTATTACCGAAGCCTATTCTACAATAGGCGGCCAGGAATATTTCTTCAAAGTGGTGGAGACAGATCTGCAAAGCTTAAGAGATGTCCTCTTGCCTTTTGAGCCAATTACTTCAAAACTTACAAGTTCCATAATATCTTCTAACATAAAAGAACATGATGATGTAACTCTTTTACATTTTTTAAGGCAGAGAGGATTTTCACGTAAAAAGAAAAAGACTGCACCAAGTTGATTTAGAAGATCTAGTTCATCTCCTAGATTCGTTACATGGTTAAGATTGGATAAACTATCCAACAACTTAAATAATGAAATCATTATTGTACACGAGTTGCCAAGTACATGTCAATTAGCAGAATCAGAGAATGCGATCTCAATAATTTTCACAGTGATCCTGCTTCATTGTTGGAACAGGTTATGAAATGAAAACTCTTTTTTCGGATTTGTTCTCTAATTTTTCTGGCATATGTACGAAACTTGTCATCAATGATAATCTTTCTCTATTCAGTTTTTTAATAGACGGATGCAAGTATATCTACAATATCTTTGAATGTAAGACTCTGCCATTTTCAGTCTATTTAAAAGGAATTTGCACTACATTAATCATGATGGCAGTTTTCGGATTTGTGATTGCTTGGATGATGAAAGCCAAACCTCATAGAAGACCTCTAAGGTATCTGAGGCATGGGCACAATTCTCATCAAAAAATAAATCTAGTTTCCAAGCATACGCTTGACACGTCTTG
>JBAVVB010000147.1:0-4522 GCA_049697075.1 Nitrosotalea sp. | reverse complement strand
CAAAACCAACAATTTTCATTGAACGAACAGAGCTAGGAGAAAACAGATTACTTCCAATTACCATTCGTGAAAGATTTTCTCATATGATAGATGATGACCTGAAACTACTTGGATATGATCCAACAACTGCCAGACCTGAATGGTTTGTGCTTCAGGTCTTACCTGTACCGCCTGTCACAGTACGACCTTCAATAATTTTAGAAACCGGAATTAGATCTGAAGATGACTTGACGCACAAACTTGTTGATATCATCAGAGTAAATCAGAGACTAAAGGAAAGCAAGGAAGCTGGTACCCCGCCCCTCATTGTGCAAGATCTTGTCGATTTGTTACAATACCATGTTACAACCTATTTTGATAATGAGGTATCTGGCATCCCGCAAGCCCATCACAGATCTGGCAGACCGCTCAAGACTTTGACACAAAGACTGAAAGGAAAGGAAGGTAGATTCAGGGGTTCTCTTTCTGGAAAAAGAGTAGACTTTTCCAGCAGAACTGTAATCTCACCAGATCCAAACCTAGCTATCTCTGAAGTTGGAGTTCCAGAATCTGTTGCAACAAAACTCACAATTCCAGAAGTTGTAACGGAATGGAATATTGAGAGACTGAAGAAACTTGTCATCAATGGTCCTACCAAATATCCTGGCGCTAATTACATTGTAAGACCAGATGGTGTAAAGATAAGACTGGACTTTGTTGAAGACAGGGAAACAATTGCCAACAATATAGAGATAGGATATCTCGTTGAAAGACATCTATCTGATGGGGACATTGTGATGTTCAACAGACAACCGTCATTACATCAAATGTCTATCATGGGTCACTACGTTAGGGTCTTACCAAACAAGACTTTCAGATTACATCCTTCAGTATGCCCTCCCTACAACGCAGATTTTGATGGGGATGAAATGAATCTTCATGTACCTCAAAGCGAGGAGGCAAGAGCTGAAGCCATTCTCCTAATGCGCGTACAGGATCAAATAATCTCGCCTAGATATGGAGGACCAATAATTGGTGCACTGCGTGACTTTATTACGGGAGCATACTTGCTGACAAAAGATGATACCACCCTTACTCCACAAGAATTTGCAAATCTGGCAATGTTAGGTGGATATACAGATACATTCCCAGAACCTCAGATCAAAGGAAAGGGCGGTTCGCTATATACAGGTAAACAGCTATTCTCACTATTCTTACCAAAAGATTTCAACTATGTCATTACATCAAAATGGTCTAAAGGAACCAAGGGACCAGCAAAGGATGTCGTAATTAAAAACGGTCAACTTGTAAGCGGTGTAATAGACAAGGCATCAATAGGCGCAGAAGAACCTGATAGTGTTCTACATAGAGTAGCTAAAGATTATGGTTTCGAGGAAGCAAAGAATTTTCTCAATTCTATTCTAATTGTATTAAAGCAGTTTATCACAGGATATGGATTCAGCTATGGATATGCTGACTTGGAACTCTCAGTGAAGACCAAAGATTCCATATTGGGGGACATTCAAGAATCTTATGACAAGGTATATGATTTCATATCGCAAGCAAAGAAGGGAACATTACAGCTTAGCAGAGGACTCTCGGCAGAAGAAGCTCTTGAAGCTTACATTGTAAACGAACTATCAAAGGCAAGAGATAGGGCAGGTAGCATGGCTGACAAATCATTTGATGAAACAAATGCAGGTAGAATTATGGCAACAACCGGAGCAAGAGGTTCTTCTCTGAATATTGGTCAGATGGCAGGTGCGTTAGGTCAACAATCAATTCGAGGTAGAAGAATTCACAAAGGTTACAGTAACAGAGCATTACCACATTTCAAAGAAAATGATACAAATCCTGATTCTAGAGGATTTGTAAAATCAAACTATAGGGATGGTCTATCAACACTAGAGTTTTTCTTTCACGCAATGGGTGGAAGAGAGGGGCTTGTAGACACTGCAGTGAGAACTCAGCAAAGTGGATACATGCAAAGGAGATTGATAAATGCGCTAGAGCATCTCAAACTAGAATATGATCAGACAGTAAGAGACCCACATGGCCACATCATACAGTTCCTGTATGGTGAAGACGGAATTGATGTTTCAAAAAGTGATCATGGTGAGGCATTTAGAATTTCTAGATTAATCGAATCTGAAAGTATCATTGATTCTGGAAAGAAAGCAACCAGGGAAGATGTTGAAGACCTTGTAAAAAAATACACCAAAACATTCAATCCCCGTTTGTCTCAAACTGTTCACGATGCTCTAGTAGAGTCGAAGCTCAGCAGAGATGGAGTAGAGAAGGTGCTGAAGAAAGCATTAGAACTTTACGATACCGCCAAGGTTGAACCAGGACAAGCAGTAGGTGTTGTCACAGCACAATCAATAGGTGAGCCTGGTACCCAGATGACACTTAGAACTTTCCACTTTGCAGGTATTAGAGAGAGAAACGTCACACTGGGACTTCCAAGACTTATTGAACTTGTAGATGCACGAAAGAAGCCAGTTACTCCAACCATGGACATTTACTTGGAGGAACATCATAAAAAATCAAAAGAAAAGGCGATCAAGGTAGCACGAGAAATTTTGCATACTAAGATAAGCGCGTTAATCACAAGTACGGAGACTGACTATTCTACAAAAATAAAATTAAATCTAAATCAAGACAGACTAAAAGAAAGGGCTTGCACCGTTGAAGATGTTGTAATGGCATTACAGTCATCAAAGAAGAAATTTGAAATTGAGCCTAGTGGACATTCCATTACACTTACTCTTCCTGAAGAATCTGATGCTCAGACAATACTTGGTATGAGAAATAAAGTTCTTTCAGCTACAGTCAAGGGAGTAACCGATGTAGAACGTGTAACAATTGTACAGCAAGGGGATGAATGGGTTATCCAAACATCAGGATCAAACATTGCTAAGGTGATGGAAGTTGATGGTATTGACAAGAAGAACATTAGGACAAACAATGTCTTTGAGATAGCAAACACACTTGGTATAGAAGCTGCTCGCAATTCATTGATAAATGAACTGAACTCAACTCTTGAAGATCAGGGTCTTGAAGTTGACGTTAGATATATTATGTTGGTGGCAGACTTGATGTGCTCTAGAGGATATCTGCAACAAATTGGAAGACATGGAATTGCAGGTACAAAGACTAGTGTGTTGGCAAGAGCTGCATTTGAGATTACTGTTCCTACTATTGCAGAAGCCGCATTGGCAGGAGAGGTAGAAGAACTCAAAGGAGTAACAGAAAACGTCATTGTTGGAGCAAACATTCCAATTGGTACTGGTACCGTAGATCTTTACATGAAGGTAGTAGAAGATGGTTAAACTCTTAGAAAAAACCATCAAGGATGCAGTAGATGATGGAAAATGTTTCTTTGGAACCAAAGAAGCTTTGAGTTCTATTAAAAACTCCAAATTGATTGTACTTTCACGTTCGATTCCGTCATCAATGATGCAAAAAATAGTTGAAGCTGCAAAGAGTGCCAAAGTGCCAACTCTAAATTATAATGGTTCATCAGTAGAACTAGGTAGACTGTGTGGCACACAGTTTCGAATTTCGGCAGTATCACTAAAAACTCTAAGTGATACTAATCTCAAAGCTATTATAAAAGATGCAGAAACAGAGAAGCAAGCATAAATGTCTTGTTTTTCTCAAACCGTCTATCAAGATTTAAATGTCCCCCCAAGAGATCGAGTTTAAAAAAGGTATGACCGAGACAATCAAACTAACAACAGATCAAATAAAGCTAATGTCACTTTTTCAAAATGTGACTGGTGCAACAGCAAGAGACTGCATCGAAGATGAAAAGCAAGACAGAGTAATTTTTGTAGTAAATCAAGGTAAGATGGGCCTTGCAATCGGAAAAGGGGGTTCTACAATAAGAAACCTACAAAATGTAGTGAAAAGAAACGTTGAACTAGTCGAATATTCTGAAGATCCTGCAGAGTTTCTAAAAAATATGTTAAATCCAAAATTAATATCAGAAGTTAAGCTAAACAAAAGATTAGACGGTTCTCTTCAAGCAATTGTTCTTGTTGATGCAAAGAAGAAAGGCATAGTGGTAGGCAGAGAAGGTAGAAATGCTGAAAAGGCAAGATTGCTTGCAAAAAGATATTTTCAAATCTCAAGTGTATTAATACAAAGTCCTGAGAAAATAATGGAGTAATGGATAATGGCAAAATCACCTCTTGGTCTATTTGCAGGAAGAGTTCTTAGAGACAAAAGAAAGAGACAAAGATGGTCTATCGGAACTTACAAGAGAAGACAACTTGGACTGGATAAAAAGGCAAGCCCTCTTGGAGGAGCACCTCAAGCCCGCGGTATTGTACTAGAAAAAGTAGGAATTGAAGCTAAACAACCAAACTCTGCTGTGAGAAAATGTGTCCGCGTTCAACTCATAAAGAACGGTAAGACTGTAACTGCATTTCTTCCAAAAGACGGCGCGCTAAATTTTGTTGATGAACACGATGAGGTGCATGTAGAAGGAATGGGGGCATCTATGGGTGGAGCAATGGGAGATATTCCTGGAGTAAGA
>JBAVVB010000146.1:0-1639 GCA_049697075.1 Nitrosotalea sp. | reverse complement strand
GTTTCTGCACTTGTAACAGGTGGCCAAGCAAGCGCTGGCCCTCCACTTGGACCTACTTTAGGACCACTGGGTGTAAACATTTTACAGATAGTTACTGCAATCAATGAAAAAACAAAGGATTTCGAAGGAATGAAGGTTCCAGTTACTGTCACTGTTGATAAAAAGAGCAAACAATGGTCAGTTGAGGTTGGAATTCCTTCTGCATCTGCGCTAATTTTGAAAGAAGCTGGCCTTCAAAAAGGGTCAGGAACATCGGGCGCCACATGGGTGGGAGACATTACTATAGATTCTGCCGTAAAGGTTGCAAAATTAAAAATTGATTCCTCTTATGCTATAGACTTCAAAGCTGCTGCAAAAGAAGTCATAGGAACATGCTTATCACTTGGAATAAAGGTAGATGGAAAGAATCCCAAAGAAGTAACTGCAGAAATTGATGCAGGCAAGTGGGAAGAGAAATTCAAGTAAACTATTCAGTCATAGAATATACAGAATCTTTGTCTGTCCTCTGAAGTTCTACAAAAGTTTCGGTATTTTGTATTCCTTCTATCTTTCCAATTTTTTCAATTGCCACAGTATGCAATTCTTCTAGGTTTGTAGCCCTCAGAGTAATTAGAATATCAAACCTGCCCGTAACTTCAGATATCTCTATAACTTCAGGCGTTTTCATTAGGGATTTGTGAATCTGATCCTTTAACTTTGGATCTCTGTTGATTCCCATTGTTGCCCTTACGCCAATCCCTATGAGGGATTCATCTACTACTATTGTAAACTTCTTTATCAGTTTCTTTTTGATGAGTCTTTTGATTCTACTATACAGTACAGATGTGTTTATTCCTAATTTTTTTGAAAGGTTTGGTACAGAAATATTACCGTCTCTAGCAAGTTCGGTAATTATTTTCATGTCTAGTTCATCAAATTTGTGCAAGTTTGCGACTACTTTTTGTTACTATTTAATAAATGTAAGTTCTATTGTCGAAATCTGATGTTCTTACAATTTAAATTCCATAAAATGAAATTTTTAGATATAGGCCATTCCCGAAGAATTCTGCCACTAAACGATTTTAAATAGGCATTCAGGAAGTCCTTTCGTAATGATCAACGAGTCCCAGATAACACAGATGATAGTTGAAGCTAAAAAGAACCAAAAGGAGAGAAAATTCAAACAATCGCTAGAACTAATCATGGTTTTCAAAGATATCGATGTTAAGAAGGGATTTGCCATTAATGAGACAGTCCAGTTACCCAAAAAATTAAACCAGCCAGCATCTGTATGTGTGATTGCTTCAGGTGATCTTGGACTAAAGGCTAAAAATGCTGACAAGGTTGTAGATGGAACACAACTGACACAAATCGGTGCAAACAAGAGAGAATCACGCAAGCTGATTAATGGCTATGATTTCTTTCTTGCAGATACTCAACTCATGGCTAATGTCGGTAAGACATTAGGTCAATTCATGGGTCCTAGAGGAAAAATGCCCACTCCAGTTCCATTCAACGCACCCATAGATGCAATATTGGAAAGATTTAGATCTTCAATTAGAGTAAGACTGAGAAACTCTCTTTCATTAGCATGTAAGATAGGTGATGAATCCATGACCGATGACGATTTAGCTGCTAATGCAAATGCAGTAATCAGCAC
>JBAVVB010000145.1:0-2182 GCA_049697075.1 Nitrosotalea sp. | reverse complement strand
CTATTGTCACTATCTGAACATCCTGTAGGTTTTGGAGGATGCCGAAATAATGAATGTCATCTTGATTGTTGTGAGTACAATATCAGTGTCTTTGATGACAAGTCAGGTGAATCAGTTCATGACCTTTCTGGAAATCTGATAAAACTACATCACTGTTCCCTATCAGAGTCTAACGTTTCGATTTTAGCTCAATTGGAAAACTTGACTATACTTTATGATGATCAGTGGAAGCTACGAATGTTTCTGGCAAAAATAAAGGAAAAGAAGGAAAAAATTCTAAACTCATACACGCAAAGCTGTCTTGTCGATGCAGGAGTCTTTGCAAACAAAGCCAAGGACGCAGTAAAAACTAATGATCCTTTTGCTGCAGTATGGACAAAATGTGCTTCATATTTTCTTGCAGATGCATTATTCTCAATTAACTCAAAACGGCCCAGTCCTACTCACATGTTGGAAATAACTAGGAATTTGAAAAAAAACGAGATTAATCAAGCTTTTTCCGTAATACATCAAATACTTGGTGTGGAAAGGGCTTCTACCTCAGTTCTTCCAAGAATGGTGAAATCAACTATGGGATTTTCTGACATGATTGAAAATAATGGTCATTCAAAGATCATCAAAAGAAAGTACGACTATCTAGTTGAAAACTCGCTATTGTCTGATTGCTATTTCTATTTGGGGTACATAAACAGGAATAATGTCATGAAAATAAAAAACCAGATTCATAAAAACCCTGAATATATCCATGTGCTAAAGGTAGCACTTGATATCGAAAGCGATCAGCTGGTTATAGACAAGCAAGCAAATGCACTATTACAAAGAGTAAATGAGCTTCTTGTGGATGTAAAAGATCAAAAATAACACTATGGTTTACTTGAATTTTTTTAATAACCTTTAAAACCCTGTAGGAGATCTTCCAGATATGACAGACGCAGCATGTGGATGCGACTCAGCAACAGAAAACAAAACAGAATGCGATTGCGCAATGCAAGGCGAATGCTATTGTGACGCTAATTGTTCTTGCAAAGCATCAGTTTGTAAGGAACAGGTAGCATCATTCAAATAGGTTTTAACCCTTTTTTCTTTTATTTTTTATAAGATACTACTTTTCGTCCTCGTCTTTGATTCCCCATGTTCTTACAAGCTCTTTTTGGAACTTGTCCACCTGCTTTTCATTTAAGGAATCTCCGCAATTCTTGTGTGTTGGAACTACTACCATACCATCCAACTTGAATTCAACTTCATACATGTGGACTTTTTCACACTCGCACATGTGCGAAGTACATAACGTTCCACTATATTTGCTTATTTGAAACCTTTAACTATAAGACGGCGAGGTAGCTGAAATAGATGGCCAACATTAAACTGGTGGCAATTTTTGCTATTGTTATAGTGTCAGCTGCTACCGGGCTGATATGGCCGTTTTTTACAAATCTGCATTTTACCCCCCTGCTATCAAGTACAGCAAACCAGTGGCAGATGGGAAAAGGGTCTCAATATGATCCTGAGATGGTGTATCAAGTCTCTTTTAACAACACCAACTTCACAGCAGACATGAAGTTTTTGCCTATGCAAGGCCAAAATCAGAGCTTGCTTGTACAGATAAAACCTAGCGGTAGTGACAAACTAATAAATCAGACAGTACAAATCGGTCTTCTTTACGATTATCCAAATGTATCTGGTGAAGCAAAACCATACTTTGACATGTTAGATCAATCAGTGTTTTCTATGCGTGATTTTGCAACTACTAGTCAGTATCTTGTAAAAGGCGCTGACTGGGGAGACATGTACATAGGAGCAAATCACGAAACACTTGATGTGACCGATACGGGAAACATGACATTTGGATTTGGCTCGGCAAATGCATACTTGATATCTTATAGAATAGGTGCAAATGAAAACAAAGTCTGGATTGTAGATAATTTACCACTCCCTGTAAAGTCTCAGATATATGATTTTAATGGAACTATGATTTATAATTTTGAATTAGTCTCACTCAAGGCTCCGTCCACTCCTGGCTTTAGCTGATAACAGTTAATCAAAAGCCAGTCGCAAAACTTTGATATGCTATCATCGAATTTGCCCCAAACATGCAAAGATGCGGGCAATATGTCCAGCCTTAAATTTTCTAACATGACTCTGACCCCCTCCTTTCCTTCATACATGTACGCATCCTGCACTT